>CBDTXT010000194.1:0-6199 GCA_965364465.1 uncultured Chromatiaceae bacterium | reverse complement strand
GGGGCGCGGCGGGTCCATCAGCGCGACCAGGCCGATGAAGCTGAGGTCGGCCTCGAGCTTCTCGCTCGATCGGGTCGCCGGCAGCGTCGGCCAGTCGCGACAGGCGACGGCCAGCACGCGATAGCCGTCCGCGGCAAGGTCCTCGGCCTGGCGCAACAACTCCGCGCGGTCAAAGCTCGGCGCACCTCCTCCCGGCCGACCCAGGCGGCCAACGCAGCGCGCCGTCACGGCCTCGGGTGCGCCCTTCGTATAGGCCCGCAGCCCGGTGGCAGTACGGTGTACCGTGGTCATCATCTTGCGGGCTGCGTCGAACGGCAGCTCCGCCACGCGCGGGGCGGCGCCGCGCAGCGCCTCGGCATCGCGCCCGGTGTCGATGACCGCACGCAGCAACGCGACCTCGGTCGGCTCGCCGATGACGCCGTCGCGCCCGTCCAGGCGGGCATCGTTGTTCAGTGCGAGCGCCTCGAAGAGCGCGTCGGCCGCCTCCCCTGGCGGCCCGCCCCCCGGGTGTCGCCGCCCGTCGAGTACCACGGCCTCGACCCGCATGCGGTTCTCGGTCAGCGTTCCGGTCTTGTCCGAACAGATCACGGTGACCGAACCGAGCGTCTCGACAGCGGGCAACTGGCGAATCAATGCGTGCTGCCGCACCAGCTTACGCGCGCCCATCGCGAGCGCGATCGTGACCACCGCGGGCAGTGCCTCGGGGATGGCCGCGACCGCGAGGCTGACCGCGGTCAGGAACATCAGCAGCGGCTCGACGCCTCGCAGCAGCCCACTGACGAACACGATGGCGCAGATCAACAGCACCAGCACGGCAAGGCGCTTCCCGAATCGCGCCAGACGACGCTGCAGCGGGGTCTCAGGCCGCTCGCCGCGTTCGAGCAGCTGCGCGACCTGGCCGATCTGGGTGTCCATGCCGGTCGCGACGACCAGGCCTTCGCCACGGCCGTAGGTCACCAGGGTGCCGCGAAACAACATATTGCTACGGTCGGCCACGCCGAGCCCGGGATCGTCGAGCGCCTCGGTCTGTTTTGCGACCGGGGTGGACTCGCCGGTCAGCGCCGCCTCGTCGGCCTGCAGCCCGGCCGCCTCGACCAGGCGCACATCGGCCGGGACCAGGTTGCCCGCCTCCAGCAGCAGCAGGTCACCGGGCAAAAGGTCCTCGCTGGGCAGCGTGACCGGCCGTCCGTCGCGGCGCACCGTGGCCTGCGGCACCGCGAGCCGCTTGAGCGCCTCGAGCGCGCGCTCGGCGCGATATTCCTGGACCACGCCGATGACTGCATTGAGCGCGATGATGACCAGTATCGCAATGCTGTCGGTCAGCTCGCCGAGCAGCCCGGAGATCACGGCGGCAGCGATCAGCACCAGAATCATGAAGTCGCTGAACTGGCCGAGCAGGATACGTCCGAGGCCGCGCCGCCGCGGTTCGATCAGCCGATTCGGCCCGTGCCGGGCGAGTTCACGCGCCGCCCGTTCGCTCGACAGGCCGCTCCGCACATCGACGCCAAGTGCCTGTGCGGCCTGCTGCGCCGGGCGACAATGCCATGGTTCGGTCATGCGGGCGGTCATCTGCGGGACTTCTTTGCCAGTGTAAACGGTTCCGCCAACGCTTTGCGCCGAGACCCGGAGCGCTGCACCCGCCGAACGGGCCATCGGGTGCGGCCCGGCCGACCACTGGCCGCCAGCCAGCACCGCGCATTGGTGTAGACTTGCACGTTTTTCGCAACCGAGCCGAGGCCCTGATGCGCGACGGCAACGCCGGAACCAACCTGCAGATCGACGGCTTGAGCTGCGTGCGCGGCGACCGGGTGCTGTTCAGCGGCCTGGACTTCGGCGTCGACGACGGCGAGTTGCTGCGCGTCGAGGGACGCAACGGCAGCGGCAAGACCACGCTGCTGCGCGCATTGGCGGGCCTGCTGCTGCCCGAAAACGGCGAGATCCGCTGGCAGGGCGAAAACATCCGCAGACTGCGCGAGGAGTATTCGCGCCACCTGCTCTACCTCGGACATCTGAACGGCATCAAGGGCGACCTGACCGCGGTTGAGAATCTGCGGATCGCGGCCGTGCTGGACGGATTCGAGCTGTCCGAGCGGCGTGCCTGGGAGGTCCTCGGCGAAATCGGGCTGCGGGGACATGAGGACCTGCCGAGCAAACACCTGTCGCAGGGCCAAAAGCGCCGTGTCGCGCTGGCGCGCCTGCTGGCCAACGCGGCGCGGCTATGGATCCTGGACGAGCCCTTTACCGCGCTCGACGTGGCTGCGGTGGAACTGCTGCAGGACGTGATCCGGCGTCACATCGAAGCCGGCGGGATGGCGATCGTCACCACGCATCAGGAGGTGGCAATGCTGGGCAAGCAGACGCGCACGGTGACACTGGGGCGCGACCATGCTTGAACCGCTGTACTGGATCATTCGGCGCGACCTGACCATCGCGCTGAGGCGGCGCTCGGACATCTTCACGACGCTGGTATTCTTCGTCATCGTGGTCAGCCTGTTCCCACTGGGCATCGGCCCGGAGCTCGATACGCTGCGCCTGATCGCACCGGGGATCGTCTGGGTTGGCGCACTGCTCGCCTCGATGCTGGCGCTGGAACAGATATTCTCCGCCGACCACCGCGACGGCTCGCTGGAGCAGATGCTGCTGACGCCGCAGCCGGTCGCGCTGCTGGTCACCGGCAAGGTGATTGCCCACTGGCTGGTGAGCGGACTCCCGCTGGTGCTGATCGCACCGGTACTCGGACTGCAGTACGACCTCTCATGGGATGCGTTGCGGGCGCTGATCGTCTCGCTCCTGCTCGGCACACCGGCACTCAGCCTGATCGGCGCGATCGGCGCCGCATTGACGCTCGGGCTGCGGTCCGGCGGGGTCTTGCTTGCATTGTTGGTACTGCCGTTGTACATCCCGGTCCTGATCTTCGGGGCCGGGGCGGTCGAGGCGACGGTATCGGGACTGGGCGGCGAGTCGCACCTGTCGATGCTGGCCGCAATCCTGGTCGCAAGCCTGGTGCTGGCCCCGCTCGCGACCGCGGCCGCATTGCGCGTGGCCGAAGACTGACAAGGCGCATTCTGCCCAGGTCCGCGGTTTTTGCGCCCCCCGTGGGACTCCGGTAACCTTTGCAACCCGTCTGCACGGGCCGGCGGTCCAAAACCCCGACGAGATGTCAAAGAATCGCTGGGGATTTGATGCAGAATGCAGGCTCCGACGACGGGTCGTGGCGGCCCACCGACGTCGTCGCACCAATCGGGGCAAGCAACAGGATTACGAGGCACGATGTCTTCGCGACTGGTCAACTGGTTCAAATTCTCATCGCCGGCAGCTTTTTACCCGCTGGCGCGCAAGATCGGCAGAGTCTCGACGGTGATAGCCGTTGTGCTGATCGCGATCGGCCTGTACATGAGTTTTTTCGTCGCTCCGACGGATTACAAACAGGGAGAGGGCTACCGGATCATTTTCGTGCATGTACCGGCGTCCTGGATGTCGATGTTCATCTACCTAGTGATGGCCGGCTGGGCGGCGTTGGGCCTGATCTTCAACACGCGGCTGTCGGCGATGATGGCCCAGGCGCTGGCGCCGACCGGCGCGATGTTCGCGTTCCTTTCGCTGTGGACCGGATCGTTCTGGGGCAAGCCGATGTGGGGTACCTGGTGGGTCTGGGATGCGCGCATTACCTCGGAACTTATCCTGCTCTTCTTGTATCTGGGATATATGGCACTACGGGCCGCGATCGACGACCCGCGGCGCGGCGATCGTGCAAGCGCGATCCTGCTGCTGGTGGGCGTAGTCAACGTGCCGATCATCTATTACTCGGTGCAGTGGTGGAACACGCTGCACCAGGGCTCGACGATCAGGATGAGCGAAGAGAGCACGATGGACGAGACCATGCTGATAACGATGCTGATAATGACGTTGGGATTCTGGGCCTACTCGATCGCGGTGGCCATGGCGCGGCTGCGCAGCGTGATCCTGGAGCGCGAGCGCTCTGCGAACTGGGTGCGGGAACTGGCCCACGGGGGGCTGTGAAATGGCCGAATTCCTGGACATGGGCGGATACGGGCTCTACGTGTGGGGATCGTTCGGCGTCACCGCGCTGATGATGATTGCCGAGCCGCTGCTGCTGCGCGGCCGCTCCAGACAGATCAAGAGGCGCATCATGCGCCTGGCTCGACTCGAACAGGAGACGCAACAATGAAGGCTAGACACAAGCGTTTCGGGATCGTCGCGGTCGGCCTGGCCGCGCTCGGCCTGGCGACCTTCCTGGTGCTGAGGGCGCTCGACGGCAACCTGTCCTACTTTTTTTCCCCTTCCGAGGTGGCGGAAGGCAAGGCACCGGCCGAACACAAATTTCGGCTCGGCGGCCTGGTCGAGGCCGGCAGCGTGCAGCGCGAGCAGGGCGAGTTGACGGTCACCTTCGTCGTCACCGACATGGCACAACGCGTCCCGGTCGCCTACAGCGGCATCCTGCCCGACCTGTTTGCCGAGGGCCAGGGCGTGATCGCCCAGGGGAAGATGGGCCCGGACAACGTGTTCATCGCCGAAGAGGTGCTGGCGAAACACGATGAAACCTATATGCCGCCCGAGGTCGCAGCCGCGCTCGAGAGCGCCGGCAAGATGGGTGAGCGTCACCCGGGAGGCAAATCCCTATGATCCCGGAACTCGGCCAGATCGCACTGCTGATCGCGCTTGCGCTGTCGGTCATCCAGGCCGTCTTCCCGCTGCTCGGCGCCCAGCGTGGCGTCACTGCCTGGATGATGCTCGCCTACCCTGCCGCCCGGCTGCAGCTGCTTTTCGTTTTCATCGCGTTCGCGCTGCTCACCTACAGCTTTCTCACCCATGATTTCAGCGTCGCCTATGTCGCGCACAATTCGAACACGCAGCTCCCGACCCAGTACCTGTTTTCCGCGGTTTGGGGCGGCCACGAGGGCTCGTTACTGCTGTGGGCGCTTACCCTTTCTGCCTGGACCGGCGCGGTCACGCTGTTCGGCCGCAGTATCCCGCTGGCAATGCTGGCCCGGGTGATCGGTGTGCTGGGGCTGGTCGCAGTGGGCTTCCTGTTGTTTATGCTGCTCACCTCCAACCCGTTCGATCGCCTTGCGGTCCCGCCGCCGGACGGGCGCGACCTGAACCCGCTGCTGCAGGACTTCGGACTGATCATCCATCCGCCCATGCTCTATATGGGCTACGTCGGGTTCGCGGTGCCCTTCGCGTTTGCGATCGCGGCCATGCTGGGCGGACGCCTGGACGCGGCCTGGGCACGCTGGTCGCGTCCCTGGACCAACATGGCCTGGCTGTGTCTGACCATCGGGATCGCGCTGGGCAGTTGGTGGGCCTACTACGAACTCGGCTGGGGCGGCTGGTGGTTCTGGGACCCGGTCGAGAACGCGTCCTTCATGCCTTGGTTGGTCGGCACCGCGCTGATGCACTCGCTGGCCGTGACCGAGAAACGCGGCGCGTTCAAGGCCTGGACGGTGTTGCTGGCGATCTTCACGTTCTCGCTCAGCCTGCTCGGCACCTTCCTGGTGCGTTCCGGGGTGCTGACCTCGGTGCATGCGTTCGCCTCGGACCCCGAGCGCGGCGTGTTCATCCTGATGTTCCTGATGGCGGTCGTCGGTTCGTCGCTGGCGCTTTATGCGGTGCGCGCCAACCAGATAAAGAGCACCGTGCGCTTCGATCTGCTGTCACGCGAGACCGGACTGCTGCTCAACAACGTGCTGCTCGTGGTCGCCGCGGCAAGCATCCTGCTCGGCACGCTCTATCCGCTGGCGGTCGATGCGCTGGGTCTGGGCAAGATCTCGGTCGGCCCCCCTTACTTCAACAGCGTGTTCATCCCGCTGACCGCCCCGCTGGCGATGCTGGTCGGTGTCGGCGCGCTGGCACGCTGGAAACGTGACAGCTTCGGGAATCTCTGGCCCAAGCTGCGCATCCCGTTCATCGCCGCGCTGGTGCTCGGCGTCGCTTATGCGGCTCTGGCGACCCCGCAGTTCCTGTGGCAGGCGGCGTTCGGCATGGTGCTGGCGATCTGGGTCGCGGGTTCGACGCTCACTGCGATCCGTGAGCGCCTGGGGCCGCACCGCAACTGGCGTCACATCCCGCGCGGTTTCTGGGGCATGGTGTTGGGCCATACCGGCATCGCGGTGTTCATTGTCTGGGGGACCCGGACGGCGTTTTTCTTCACCGAAAAGGACGTGCGCCTGGCGCCGGG
>CBDTXT010000193.1:0-6223 GCA_965364465.1 uncultured Chromatiaceae bacterium | reverse complement strand
GCCAAGCCGCCCGCTCCTTTCTGTTGATATGATTGTCTTCAGGAACACTCCAGCTGCATCGTGCGGACACCATGTGCGGATTCTCCGGCATCCTCTTTTCCAGCGACCAGGCAAGAGACGGCTATGCACCGGGATTGAACGGCTTTCGCCGCGCCGCCAGTCGCGTCGCCCACCGCGGCGATACCGATCACCGGGAAACCCTGCTCGCGCACGCGTGGCTGAATCATTTTCGGCTCGCATTTCAAGACGTCGCCTCCGGTGTGCAGCCGATGCCGAGTGCGGACGGCCGGCACCTGATCCTTTTCAATGGCGAGGTGTACAACCATCTCGCATTGCGTAGCGATATCGTCGCCGCGTCCGGCACGGCGTTCCGCACACGCAGCGACACCGAGACAATCATCGAGGGCTGGAAGGCATTCGGCCGCGATTTTTTTGACCGCCTCGAGGGCGAGTATGCATTCGTGATCGTGGCGGTCGACGGCGGCGAGCTGCTGGCCCACCGCGACCGCTTCGGCGTCAAGCCGCTCTACCTGTATTGCGACGGGCTCGACACGCAGCGCTTCGCGAGCTTCGCGCCGCACTATGCGTTCGAATGCGGCCGGATCGAGTTCTCCAGCGAGATCAAAGGGCTGGGATCACGCAAGGCCTGGAGTCGGGAAGGGTTGCTGCGCCAGTTCGCCGGCCTGTTCGAGCCGGTGCGCACCCCGTTCGAACACGTGATCCAGGTACCGCCCGGCGGCGTGCTCAGCTGTAGGCGACGACGGGCACGGTTCGCATGCACGCTGCACACCTTTGCAGAACCGATCAGGACCCGCACGACCGGCCGCGTCGACGATGCCGAGGAGACGTTCGCCGGACTGTTTCGCCGCTCGGTATCGGACCGGCTGCTTAGCGATGTGGAACTCGGCGTGTATCTCAGCGGCGGTGTCGATTCGAAGGTGGTGGCCTACGAGCTGAGTCGCTTGATCGATTCCGGCCGCCCGATGAAATCGTTCACGGTCGGCTTCGCGCAGGCGGGCTACGACGAGACCGGCGAGGCGCTGCGCTACGCCCGGCATGCCGGTTTCGATCCGCACCTGGTCCGGATCGACGACCGGGCACTGAACTATTCCTACCCACATGCGGTGCAGCACAGCGAACTCGTCCAGCCCTTCACCAACGGCGCTGCCAAATGGTGGCTGAGCCTGTTCGCGCGCCGCTATGTCAAGGGCGTGCTCACCGGCGACGGGGCCGACGAGCTGTTGTGTGGCTATCCGAGCTATCGCTATGCGAACTGGTGGAAGTTCGCGATGCGCGGCCGGGGCGAGGCGGCCACCGTCAGCGAAACCTTGAGACTGCTCGAGAAGCGTCCGCTGGGCAGTCTCCGGCGCGACCGGCTGTATCTGTCGCGGTTCGCCGCGCATTCGAGCAACCCCTGGCTCGCCGGCTCGAGCGCCGCGGGTACCGGACAGGATTTCATCGACAGCCTGCGCCTGCTCGGGGTGCCGCATCCGCTGTTCGGCCAGCTACGCGCGATCCTGTCCACGCTTTTGGGTCCGGGCCCGGCCGACGACTGGCTGCAGGCGCAGGCGGCGTCGATCCAAAGCTGGACCTACGCGGGCCTCGAGTCGCTGTCCGGCGGGCGCGAGAACCCGCGCAATGCCTTGCTGCTGTGGCAGAACTATTTTGCCAAGACCCATCTGCCGACCCTGATCCTGAACTGGGTCGGTGACCGCATGGAGATGGCCAACACCCTGGAAGGCCGGACGCCGTTTCTGTCCAACCTGCTGCGCAGCTATGTGCAGGGCCTGCCGGATCGCCTGCTGGTCAGCGGGCTGCGTGACAAGGTCCTGCTGCGCAGGGCCTACGGGCCGCGCCTGACATCGGATTTCGCGGCCACGCCGAAAAAGCAGTTCAACGCGCCGTTCCTGAACTCCGACCGGCTGATCGCACGGTTCGGCAGCGAGGCGATACTGGCCGAGACGGGCCTGAACGAGACGCTCCCGCTGTCCCGGCTGCAGCGTTCGGTGGAACAGCGCGCGACCAGCGACCCGTTCGGGGCGACCCACCTGCAGTCGGTGCATCAGACCGCGATCGCGCTGAGCATCGTGCACCGGACCATCGTGCGGGACGAGGCGCTGACGCGCGACGAGCCCCTGGAACAGCGGTATCTGGGCGAAGGGGGGCCGGTCGCCTGAACCCAACTCGAATGCGCACAGGCGTTGCCGCAGTGCCGCGCCGCGGTCAGCTGTCGCCCTTTTGCGCGGCGTCGATCAGGTCGAAGATGTTGCCGAACGGGTCGGTGATGGAGCAGCAGCGCCCGCCCCAGGCATGCACGACGATATCGGTCGTCTTGCCGCCGTGGTCCCGGATGCGCGCCACCACGGCATCCAGGTCGTCGGTTTCGATGAACAGTCCCGAGTGACCGCTCCCATAGAATTTCTCAGTCCACTCGTAGACCTTCAGGACCATGCCGCCGAGGTCGTAGTTCGTGAACCTGTGTGGCGACCCTGCAAACTCTCTTCGTACCTCGAGGCCGACGAGATCCTCGTAAAAACGCTTGCTCGCAAGATAGTCGGCAGCAGGAAACGACGTGAACAGTGCCTTCATGGGCATCGCGCGCAATCCACTGACGGGCCGCGCACCGGCCCGGCCGGGGAAATCAGACATCGCACCGTCAAAACCCGCCGTTTCAATAAACCTCTCCGGCGCGCATTCTTGCGAATTGTCGGGATGCAGGCGCCGCCAATTGATCTGACGCAACTATTGTTGATCCAGGTAGCGTCGTTCGCAAGGTGGCGGTCAACAATTGAACTGTTAAGGTGCCAAGGAATGGACTCACAAGGGAGGATAGCGAAATGCAAACCTTAATCAAGACAGGGGCCAGATCGGGCCTTGCCATCGCATTGTCCGGTGCAATGCTCTGCGGTGTCGTGCTAGCGGAGGAAGACACCATCGGGTCGGATGAGTACAGGATTTCCTGCCTCAACTGTCACGGTGTCGGGGGCCGTGGCGATGGTCCACTGGCGAAATTTCTTACGCTGAAGCCGACAGACCTCACCTCGCTGGCGAAGAACAACGGTGGCGAGTATCCCTATCTGCAGGTATTTCTGATGATCGACGGCCGCGAGGACGTCGCCGCGCACGGTGACAGATCGATGCCGGTCTGGGGGAATCGGTACAGAAAAGACGCCGAGACCGAGTACGGGCCCTTTGGCGGCGAGCAAGTGGTTCACGGCAGGATACTCGAGCTCGTCTACTACATTCACTCGCTGCAACAACCCTAGACCGGCGAAAACCCCCGGCCCTCAACGCCCCGTCATTCCGACTTTCGGTGCCCAGATCTGTTCGATTCTGAGGTCCGTTCGCTGCCCCGGCACGCTTACCCCGGCCGTGCAGCGCCTACTGGTCCTGCCCGGGGTCGTCGGCCGGTTCGGGATTGACCGGCGGCTTCTCCGGCGGGCAGTTCGGACCGGAGCAGGCCGACACCTTGACGCTGTCCGCACTGGCCACCGCGGCGATCAGACCCGCACCCAGCACCGCGGCGGCGACCAGGTGCCAGTCGACGTCAGCCTTTTCGGTGCCCGCCGGTTCGCCTTCGTCGGCGGTCTCCGAGGCATAGCGCGCCAGCGGCGACCTGACCCGAACGTCGTTGAGCGACATCACCGTGCCCCCGTTGCCGCTGTAGCGCAGGTCGAGCTTGACCCGCGGCCTGTCCGAGACCTGCCCCAGGCCCGCGTAGCGGTCGGCCGGTTCGAACTCGCAATTGGCGCCGAAGAAGGCGCCGCTGCCGTCGAACGGGATACCCAGGTAGGCATTGAACGCGAGGTCTGAGGCAAACGCCGAGTTGCCGACCAGCGCGGACAGCAACAGGAGCAGCGGGAACGAGGGTTTTGCGGTCATATCAACGGACGCCTTGGATTGTATTGCCGGGCCGCTGCCCCGTCGCTGTGGTCGGGAGCCTCGGCCGATGATATGGCTTATGTCGACCGGAAAAGGAAAAACCTTCGGGCGACCGATCGCTGCCCGTCAGCGCTCGGAGCGACTCGCACAGGCGACGCACAACAGCGCGGTCGGATCGATCGCCAGCCGCCGCGGGTCGATCGGCTCGCCACAACCCTGGCAATACCCGTACTCACCGTCGTCGATGCGCCGCAGCGCGGCCCCGATCATGCGCAACTGGGCCTCGCGCCGCTGGACCGAGGCCTGCGCCATCGCCTGGGCCTGCAAAGCATCCATGCGCGACAGCCGCCCGACCCTCGACTGGTCGAGTTCGACCACGGCCGCCGACGCCTCGCCGGTTGCGGCGACACTGCGCAACGCATCGCGCAGCGCAAGTAGCCGCCGCCGCATCCGCTCGTCGGTAACGCTTGGGTCAGCCATGGTCCAGGACACCGGCATCGGCGGGACCGCGACGGACGCAACCGCGCAGCACGATGTCAACCGCCGCCACGGTGGAAGCCACGGTCGAAGCGCCGCAGAAACTCTGCGGCCAGGGCCTCGGGTGTCGCGCCGAGGTCCAGCGTGACCTCGAGGACCGGCAGCGCCAGTGCGCCGACGCGGCGTTCGGGCAGCACCCGGGTGTGAATGACCGCCAGCGGAACGCGGCCGCTGGCAACGACCCGCCAGGTGTCGGGCCCACCGCTGACCGCCCAATCCCGCATCGCGCGCGGCAGCACCCGGGCAAACTCGGTCGCCGTGTAGCCCATCTCACGCCTGATGACCGCCGCACCCGGCGCGCTCACCCGCCGGCCACGGGCGGCCAGGCAGCGATCACGTCCCCGTCCTCGAGCGGGAGCCGGTCGCGCTCTTCCGCGTGCAGAAAGACGCCGTTGCGCAGCACCAGGTGGGCCTGCTCGCGCGGCACCCGGTAGCGGTCGAGCAGGTCGTGCGCGGTCGCCCCGTCGGGCAGTTCGAGCGTCACCCGGTGACGTTCGGCGTCGGGCGGCAGGTGCCTCATCAGTGAGGCATACAGCTCCAACTGCACGCGCATCGGCTCAGATGACCTGCGTGGTGGCCATATAGGCCTCCATCAAGCGGGTCGGATCGCGCATCAGGCGGTCCTTCCACTCGCCCAGCGCGGTACGCCGTTGTATCAGGCCGCGCAGCACGCCGACATGCTGATAGAGACCGACCGCGTTGGCGCCGATCAGCCGGTCGCCGTCGAACTGCAGCGACAGGTAGCGGAAGTCGTCCGGCGCGTACAGCTCGGCATGATCGCCGCCATCGACACCGGTCCACTGGCCGAAGGAGCAGGACAGCAGGCCCAGCGTGTCGAGCACGTTCATGTTCATCGAACCCTCGTACAGCGCCGGGTGGCCGCTCATGTTCGCGGCGGCCAGATGGCCGTGATCCGATGCGGTCGGCTGGATCGCGTGGACCGCGTACTCGCCGGTGCAGAAGTCCAGGCCCTGGGCCACGTCGCCGGCCGCGTAGATGTCCTCGGCGCTGGTCCGGAAATGACGGTCGATCACGATGCCCTGGTCGACCGTGACGCCGCTGCCGTCGAGGAACCCGACGTTCGGGCGGACCCCGGTTGCAGTGATCACCAGATCGGCGTCGATATGCGTGCCGTCGGCGAGGTGGACGCCGTTGGACTCGATTCGGTCGACCGCGACCCCGGTGTGCACCTCGACGCCCTTTTCCTCGCACCAGCGCTTGAGCAGGCCACCGGCCTGCGGCCCCATCATGCGGGGGACCATACGCTCACCCTGCTCGATGACGCTGAGCCGGACGCCGCGCATGCCGAGCGCCTCGAGGATGATACTGCCGATGAAGCCGGCACCGATCAGCGCGACATGGCTGCCCGCTTGGGCCCTGTCGAGGATCACCCGCGCATCGGCCAGCGTCCAGCAGCTCGACACGTTCGGACCGTCGATGCCAGGGATCGGCGGGTTGGCCGGCGAGGAACCGGTCGCGATCAGCAGCCGGTCATAGGCCAGTGAATCGCCGCTCGCGAGCGTCACGCGATCCGCGGGCGGGTCGAGGGTCGCGACGCGGTCCCGCGTGACCTCGATACCGAAGCCGGCGTAATGGTCTGTGCGCACGCGCAGGTGGGTGCCCTGCTCGTCGATCCGATCCATCAGCAGGTAGGGGATCGCCATGCGCGAGTACGGCGGCTCCGGCTCGTCACCGACGATGCGAATGGATGCGTCAGGGTCGAGTCGACGCAACGACTCGGCGGCGTTCACGCCGGCGGGGCCGGCACCGATAATCAGATACTGCATAGGCTGCCTCTCCGACA
>CBDTXT010000192.1:0-6240 GCA_965364465.1 uncultured Chromatiaceae bacterium | reverse complement strand
GGCCGCGAGTAGTGCGGTGCCGCCGGGCTCTTGCGCCGCCACGAGCCGCAGGCGATCGATCAGAGCATCCGCCAGCGCCGGGCTGACTGCCCGGCTCTCGAGACAGTGGCACAGCACCACCAGCGGCTCCGGCGGCAGTCGGGCGAGCGCGCTCGAGAGCGGCTCGTCGTCATGCCGGCAGGCGACGTCGGCGATGCCCTGATAGCCGACGAAGCCCCATTGCGACCATCCCGGCCGGCCCCGGAAATAGTCCAGTGCATGCGCGTAGAAACGCGACGGCGGGAGGCCAAGATCGGCACGCAGCAGCGCATTGAACAACGCCATGCGGTCTTCGCGCGGCGTGAACGCATATGGGTTGTCCTGCAGGAAGACCTGCGGATCGGCGCCGCGGGCGTCCGCCTGCGCGGATTCGAGCAGGCGGCCAAGCAGGTAGTCCCGCCCCGCCTGCACCAGCAGGCCCTGTTCGTCGAGATCGAGACGCAAAAACCAGATCAGAGGTTCCGCAGCGGGCGCCGCGGCGACCTGGACCAGTCCGAACCAGGCCTGGCGCTGCATCGGCCGGGGATACGGGGCAGTGGCCCGTTCGAACGCGATGAATTGGTCGCGTTCGATGGATCCGATGCGGCGTCCCAGGTCATAGCCACGCACCCGGGCGCCGGTCTGTTCGAGGAACTCGTAGAGGGTCAGGGATTCCATCAGGTCTTCGGCGCGGCCGCGTACCGCCCCGCCTCACTCGATCCAGTCGACCAGGTGGTTTTCGAGCGCGTCGGCCTCGTCTTCACAGACGGTCCGGTGACAGACTCGGTGCCCGGCCCGAGCCACGCTGCCCGGATCGCCGCTGATCAGCGGGTGCCAGCCCGGCAGCTCGCCGCCCTCGGCGAGCAGGCGATAGGCGCAGCTTGCGGGCAGCCAGTAGGGGTCCCGGAGCACGGCCGGTGTGATGGTCACGCAGTCGGACACCCGGGTGGACCGGTTCGGGTAGTCGGTGCAGCGCCCGGAGGCGGTATCCAGGAGCCGGCAGTGCACGTTGGTAAAGTACACCTCGCGCGTGTCCTGGTCTTCGAGACGGTAGAGGCAGCACTTGGCGCAACCGTCGCATAAGGATTCCCATTCCTGCCGATCCATCTGCTCCAGGGATTTGTGCCGCCAGAAGGGTGTGACGTCATCCGACACGGCAACTGACCCCCTGCTTGTGTAAGTAAATTAGAGATTGATTATGCACAGGCTGTTAGTCAACAAGGATTTCGTTCTCAGTTGCCGTTTTTTTACAATGTTATTTATCAGGTAAGCAATGCAACATTTTGTTTTTATTGAAAATAAGGGCTTTTGATCAATTATTGGTCAATTTAACGCCCTATACGACAGCATGCGGTCTTGCGCCCATTGTATTCAAGTTTCTCACAGAGTTTTCCACAGGCAATGTGGAAAAAAACGCCTGCGCTGCGTCAGTTCAGGCTGCCCTGTCCGGCGGTCAGCAGCGCATCGATCTCGCCGACGATGCGCGTGATCCTGGCCCCACCCGCGTCGTCGGGGCCATACACCTCCTCGGCCATCGGCTGGATCGCACAATTCGCCGGCAACGGCAGTTGCTGCAACAGCAGCCGGTTCATCTTGGGTAACAGGATCCACTGCAGCCACTGATCGAAATCCAGCGTATCGACCGCGAAGGGTTCCTTGCTCAGCAATGCGTCGGGCGGCGGTGCGCAGTCGTCCCAGCGGCCCTGCGCGCGCAGTTCGGACTCGAGTTTCCGCAGCAAGAGGCTCAATTCGTCGCGCACGATGGCTCCAGCAGCGCGAATACAGGGTTTATCCTTGCATGCAGATGCGGTGAAATCCACCGGGTGGCAGTGGGGGACAGCCGGGGGGCAGTGTGACGATCGACGCGCAAACAGAGGGGTTGCCGCCGTCGGAGGCCGAGCTGATCGAGCGTTTCGCGGATGCCGTCTGGATGGAGCGCGGCTTGTCTGCGAACACACTCGCCTCGTACCAGTCGGACCTGCGGCATTGTGCGCGCTGGCTGAGGCACGACGGATGCCCGGGCTTGTTGCAGGCGCGGCGCGGCCAGCTGCTCGGCTACCTTGCGGCTGCGGTCGACCAGTCGCTGCGCCCGCGCACCAGCGCGCGGCGGCTTTCCACGCTGCGCCAGTTCTACCGCTGGGCGTTGCGAGAGGACCTGGTCGACGTGGACCCGAGCGCGCAGATCGAGGCGCCGCGCCTCGGCCGACCGCTGCCCCGCTCGCTCAGCGAGGCAGCGGTCGACGCGCTGCTCGAGGCGCCCGACCTGGAAACCGCCGAGGGGTTGCGGGACCGCGCGATGCTCGAGGTGCTCTACGCCACCGGCCTGCGTGTGTCCGAACTCGTTGGCCTGCAGCCCGACCAACTGGGCCTGGCGCAGGGCCTGGTCAGGGTGATCGGCAAGGGCGGCAAGGAGCGCCTGGTGCCACTCGGGGACGAGGCGGTCGACTGGCTGCGCCGCTTCATGGCCACCGCCCGGCGCGAGCTGCTGGCCGGTCAGCCGTGCGCGGCACTGTTCCCGACGCGACGCGGCGCCGGCATGACCCGGCAGGCGTTCTGGTATCGAATCAAGAAACACGCGCTCGCCGCCGACATACGCCAGCCGCTCTCGCCGCACACGCTGCGACACGCGTTCGCGACGCACCTGGTCAATCACGGGGCCGATCTGCGCGTGGTGCAGCTCCTGCTGGGCCACAGCTCGCTGTCCACGACACAGATCTACACCCACGTCGCGCGCGAGCGCCTGCAGGCGCTGCACGCGGCCCATCACCCGAGGGGCTGAGATGAGGTGCCGAGCGATACTGCGCCGCAGCGTGCCGTGCCTGCTGCTGCTCGCCGGAGCCGCGCTGGCCAGTGCCTGGGTACCGCAGTCACAGGGCGGCTTTGCGTTCCGCGCAGTGGTCGAGGGGGAGCCCTTCGTCGCCGAGTTCCGGCGTTTCGAGGTGATCCCGGCGATCGATCGTGCGGCGATGCCGGTCGGGTTCGATGTCACGGTCGATCTGGCCGCGATCGACAGCGGCAATCGCGATCGTGATCGCGAAATGGCGAGTCCCGAATGGTTCGACTTGGCCGAACACCCGGCGGCGCATTTCCGGTCGACCAGCGTGACGCCGCTGGGCGACGGCGCCTACGTGGTTGCCGGTGACCTGACGATCAAGGGGGCGGCCCGCCGGATCGAGATCCCGTTCGACTGGCAGTCCAGCGGATCCAGCGCGGCGATGCGCGGTGGGGTCGATCTCGACCGGCGCTGGTTCGGCGTCGGGCCGGATGACGACAGCTCGGTCGGCGCGACGGTTTCGGTATCCTTCGACCTGCGATGGGAACGGCAATGAACCTGCGCCGTCGGTGCCGTGTGGCAGCCTCATCACTCGCCATCGGCCTGCTGCTTGCCGGCTGCAGCGGGCGCCTCGACGCCCCGGACGGTGCGGTGCTCAGCGGCGATCCGATACCGCAGGGCTGGTTGGCCGAGGCCGCCGAGGTCGTGCCGCTGGACCGCGGCCGCAGTCGCATCGCGGTACGCGTCTATCGCGCCGGCCGGCTGGCCCGCTTGGGACACAATCATCTGATCGAGGTGATCGAACTGGACGGTGAGCTGAGGACCCTGCCGTCCGGTGGCGGTGTCGCGCGGCTCGTTTTCCGCCCGGACCGGATGCGCGTCGACGACCCGGCGGCGCGGTCCCGGGCCGGCGCCGCGTTCGCACAGATGCCCGACGACGCCGCGGTCGAGGGGACGCGCAGCAACATGCTCGGGTCGCAAGTGCTCGATGCGGCCGCCTGGCCGCAGGTCCACGTGCTTGCGCGCATCGACGATCTCGGCGCCGCGCAGCCGCAGGCCGAGGTGCACCTGAGCCTGCGCGGGGTCGGCCGCCGCTACCGGCTGCCGGTCAAGGTCGAGCGCACGACCGGTAGGCTGTCGGTGTCCGGCTCGCTACAGCTCAGGCAGAGCGACTTCGGCATCGTCCCGTTCTCGGTGATGGGCGGTGCGCTGCAGGTCCGTGATGTGCTGGACGTCGATTTCCACGTGGCCGGGCGGGTCCCGGGTCCTGCCTTGTGGTAGCCTTGCCGCTCGTCAATGCGGAGGGTGCCGATGCCGTCGTTCGATGTCGTGTCTGAAGTCGATTTGCAGGAGGTGCGCAATGCCACCGATCAGGCGAATCGCGAGGTGGGCACCCGGTTCGATTTCAAGGGCAGTGATGCGCATTTCGAACTCGATGGCCCGGTGATCACGCTGCATGCCCAGAGCGAGTTCCAGCTGGAGCAGATGATGGACATCCTGCAGCTGAAACTGGTGAAGCGTTCGGTCGATATCGCCTGTCTCGATGCCGCCAAGCCGGAGACGGCCAACAATCGGGCGCGTCAGGCGGTGACGATCCGCCAGGGTATCGACACAGACACCGCGCGCAAGATGGTCAAGGACATCAAGGGTTCCAAGACCAAGGTGCAGGCCCAGATCCAAGGCGAGCAGGTGAGGGTCAGCGGCAAGAGCCGCGATGCCTTACAGGACGTGATAGCCCTGTTGCGCAAGGGTGACTACGGCCTGCCGCTGCAATACATCAATTTTCGGGATTAGTGTGCATATCATGAAGAAGTACGTTTTCGCCTTTTGTGCGCTGCTGCTGGCCGGGCCGGTTTCGGCCGATGTCGATCAGGCCACCGAGGAGCAGGTCCGTAAATCGCTCGGCGTCGTGCTGCCGGGCCTGAGCCCGGACGACGTTCGGGCCACGCCGATCGACAACCTCTACGAAGTGACCTTCGGTACCCGCGTCGTGTACCTGACCGGCGACGGTCGCTACCTGGTACAGGGCAAGCTGATTGACCTGGAGACGCGTACCGAGCTCACCGAGCAGCGCCTTTCCGAGCTCAAGATGGCGGCACTCGCCAAGGTCGGCGAGGAACAGATGGTCAGCTACGGCGCGCAGGACGCGGACCACACCGTGACAGTGTTTACGGACATCGACTGCGGCTATTGTCGCAAGCTGCATGCCGACATGCCCAAGTACAACGAGCAGGGCATCCGTATCCGCTACCTGTTCTACCCGCGGGCCGGCGTGGGCAGCGAGTCGTACGACAAGGCGGTGTCGGTCTGGTGTGCCGACGACCGGCATGCCGCGATGGACAGCGCCAAGGCGGGCAAGTCGGTCGCCGCCAAGACCTGCGACAATCCGGTCGCCGAACACCATGCGCTCGGTCAGGCGATGCAGCTGCAGGGGACGCCGGCACTGCTGCTCGAGGGCGGCGAGATGGTGCCCGGCTATGTCCCGCCCGACAAGCTGCGCGCCCTGCTCGACCAACAGCGAGCTCAGGCCGGTGGCTGATGCGAGCCTGCCCGCCGGAGGTTGGCTTGAGCTGATTGGCTGACGGACGGTTCGCTGGATGGCGGTGAATCCGATCGAACTGGCGGTGCGTACCCATCAGGGCCTGGTGCGGACCGGCAATCAGGATGCGTTCCGGGTGGATCCGGAACTGGGCATCGCCGTGCTGGCCGACGGCATGGGCGGGCACCGCAGTGGTGAAGTGGCCAGCCGCATTGCGGTCGAGGCCGCGTTGGCCGACCTGCTGCCAGCCCAGCGCAATGATCGAGACGATGACACCACCGCGAGCCAGCTGGAGGCCGGCCATTCGGTCGAGGTGGCCAACCAGGCGCTGCTCGACATGTGCCAGGCCCATCCGGAACTGAGCGGTATGGGAACCACCATCGTGCTGGCGACCTTCCGCGAAGGCCGGATCTATCACGCGCATGTCGGCGATTCGCGGCTCTACCGTGTGCGCTACGGTAGGATGCGCCGGCTGACCCGGGACCACTCGCTGATCCAGCAGATGATAGATGACGGCGTCTTCCTGAATCGCACCGAGGCGCGCGAGGCCGGCGTGCGCGACAATGTGCTGACGCGCAGCCTCGGTATGCAGCGCCAGGCCGAGGTGGATGTCGGCGACGCGTTGCTCGAGGCGGGTGATACCTACCTGCTATGCAGCGATGGTCTGCACGGCATGCTGCCCGACAGCCAGATCGTCCGGATCCTGCGCGACCCGCATGGCGATCTCGAGCAGCAGGTGCAGGAGCTGATCGATACTGCGCTGGGCGCCGGCGGCAACGACAACGTCACCGCAATCCTCGCGCGGCCGAGGCTCTGAGCGCCGAACGCTGCCCGGGGTGAATCGTCGGGCCCCGCCCGAGCTACCCGTTGCGCGTGCCCTCGCGTGAATCGTGGGGTGGCTTGTACCCAC
>CBDTXT010000191.1:0-6247 GCA_965364465.1 uncultured Chromatiaceae bacterium | reverse complement strand
TGGCGTCGTGACCGGGCTGGCCCGAGAGAGTGCGGTCCCGACAGACCGGCTCAAGCCGATCGACGCGGTGCTGGATGCCGAGCCTTTGCTCGGTGGCGCGGACCTCGCTTTCCTGACCTGGGCTGCGGCTTATTACCATCATCCTGTCGGTGAAGTCGTAGCCGCGGCATTGCCACTGCGTCTGCGCAAGAACGACGCGGCGTTGTCGCTCGGTGAGCCGGCTTGGACACTGACCGGGGCCGGGCTGAGCCAACTCGCCAACCCGCCGCGAAACGCCCGTCGGCAGGCCGAACTGCTCGCCTGGTTCGGGGCCCGACCGGATTACCTGGCGACCAAGGCGGCGCTGCGAGCGGAAATGCCGGATGCTGCACCGGGGCTGCGCGCGCTTTTGAAAAAGGGCTGGCTCGAACAAATTCAGATCGAGGCAATGCCGGACCCGCCGCCGCGCGACAGCAGCGGGCTAGCCCTGAACGAGGACCAGTCCCGCGCCGTCGGCCGGGTCAGCGACCTCGGTGGCAGGTTTGCGGTCGCGCTGCTCGACGGGGTGACGGGCAGCGGCAAGACCGAGGTTTATCTGCAACTGGCCGCGGCCGTGCTCGCGCGCGGCCAGGGCGTGCTGGTACTGGTGCCCGAGATCTCGCTGACGCCGCAGTTGCTGCGCCGTTTTCAGCAGCGCCTCGGGTCGACCGTGCGGGTGATGCATTCTGCACTCACCGAGGGCGAGCGCGAGCTGGCCTGGCACCGGGTGCGACTCGGCCTGTCTCGCGTGCTGCTGGGGACGCGGTCTTCGATCTTCACCCCGATGGCCGAGCTGGGGCTCGTGATCGTCGATGAGGAGCATGACCCCTCGTTCAAGCAGACCGAGGGCTTTCGCTACTCTGCGCGCGACCTCGCGGTGGTGCGGGCGCAGCGCGCCGATTGTCCGGTGATCCTGGGCTCGGCGACGCCGTCGCTGGAAAGCCTGCGCAACGCGCAGACGGGTCGATACCTCCATCTCCGGCTCGAACAGCGCGCCGGCGGTGCGCGCAGTCCCCGCGTCGATCTACTCGACATCCGCGACCAGCCGTTGCGCTGCGGGCTGAGCGAACCGCTGCTGGCAGGGGTTTCCCGTGCGCTCGAGAAGGGCGAGCAGGTCATGCTGTTCCTAAATCGCCGCGGGTTTGCACCTGTACTCAGTTGCTTCAGCTGCGGTTGGGTGTCGGATTGTCCGCGCTGCGATGCACGCCAGACGCTGCACCGTGCCAGCGGCCTGTTATGGTGTCATCATTGCGGCGCGCAGCGACCCCTGCCGCGGCGCTGCCCGGCATGCGCCGCGACCGATCTGCACCCGCTGGGCCAGGGCACCGAACAGCTTGAGGGTTTTCTCGCCGAGCGCTTTGCAGACTACCCGCTAATCCGCGTCGACCGCGATGCGACGGCGCGCAAGGGTAGCCTCGATCGACAACTGGCGCGGCTGCATGCGGCGGAGGCCGCCGTAGTGGTCGGAACCCAGATGCTGGCCAAGGGCCATCATTTTCCGCGCGTCACCCTGGTCGGGGTGCTGGATGCGGACGGGGGTCTCTACAGCGCCGATTTCCGCAGCACCGAGCGCATGGCACAACTCCTGGTCCAGGTGGCCGGCCGTGCCGGCCGCGGCGACCGGCCCGGCCAGGTGCTGATCCAGACGCGCTACCCAGAGCACCCTCTGCTCTGCACGCTGGTCCGCGGCGGCTACGCGGCATTTGCCGCTGAGGCCTTGCGCGAGCGGCGCGAGGCCGGTCTGCCGCCCTACAGCCACCAGGCGCTGCTGCGCGCCGACGCGACCCGAGCCGAGTTCGCGCAGGCGTTTCTCGAACAGGTGCTCGACTGGGCGGCGCGACGGGCGGTGCCCGGCGTCGAATTGTGGGGCCCGGTGCCGGCACCGATGACGCGCCGTGCGGGGCGCCACCGGGTACACCTGCTGCTGCAGGCGGCGCAGCGTGATGTGCTGCACGCGCTGTTGCGTGAACTGCCGGTCCACGCGGCGGGCCTTGACGCGGCTCGCCGCGTGCGCTGGAGCCTGGATGTCGACCCGATCGACCTGTACTGAGGTGGTGAGTCGGCGGACGGAGCGCATGGACCGTGTCGCCGACACATTGATTGCGGTTCCTGTTATCCTTGCGCGCCCGCAAGCCACCCCGATTCTGTCCCATGAAATCGCACATTGCCGACCTGGTCTCCCGTGCCCTCGATCGACTGGCCACCGACGCGGTGCTGGATGCGGCCGCCGTCCGGCCGGCGCTTGTCGAGCGGGCACGTGATGCGGCGCACGGCGACTATGCGACGAATGCCGCGATGGTGAACAGCAAGGCGGCTGGCATGCGCCCGCGCGACCTCGCCGAGCGCCTGGTCGCGGTCATGCCGTCCTCCGACAACGTGGCCGGCGTCGAGATCGCAGGGCCCGGTTTCATCAACTTTCGCCTCACCGACGCGGCCTACCGGGAGCTGATCCCCGAGATCCTGGACCAGGGCCATGCCTTCGGGCGGAGCCGGATCGGTGCCGGCCAGCGCGTCCAGGTGGAGTTCGTTTCGGCGAATCCGACCGGGCCCTTGCATGTCGGGCACGGTCGTGGCGCCGCGTATGGGGCAGTTGTCGCGGACCTGCTGGAGGCAGTCGGCTACGACGTGCACCGTGAGTACTACGTGAACGATGCCGGGCGCCAGATGGACATCCTCGCGACCTCGGTATGGCTGCGATATCTTGAGCTGTGCGGCGAGGCCCTCGATTTCCCCAGCAACGGCTACCGGGGCGACTACGTCTGGGACATCGCCGCGACCTTGCATCGCGACCATGGCGACGCCTATCGTCATCCGGCCGATCAGGTGTTCGACACGGTGTCGCCGGACGAGCCCGCCGGTGGTGACAAGGAGGAACACATCGACGGCCTGATCGGTCGTGCCAAACAGCTACTCGGTGACCACCGTTATCGTTTCGTTTTCGAGACCGGTCTGAACGTGATCCTAGACGACATCCGCGATGACCTCGGCCTGTTCGGCGTCAATTACCAGGAGTGGTACTCGGAGCGCTCGCTGGTCGAATCCGGTGCGGTCAACAAGGCGATTGACCGGCTGCGGGAATCCGGCAGTCTGTACGAGCAGGCCGGGGCCTGGTGGTTCAGGTCGACTGATTTCGGTGACGAGAAGGACCGTGTCGTGGTGCGCGAGAACGGGCAGACGACCTATTTCGCGTCGGATATCGCCTACCATCTCGACAAACTGGAACGCGGTTTCGATCGGGTTATCGATGTCTGGGGCGCGGATCATCACGGTTACGTGCCGCGGGTCAAGGCGGCGTTGCAGGCGATGCGGCAGGACGCGTCGAAGCTCGACGTTCTGCTGGTGCAATTCGCGATACTCTATCGCGGCGGCGAACGGGCCCAGATGTCAACACGTTCCGGCGACTTCATCACGCTGCGCGAGCTGCGCAAGGAGGTCGGGCGGGACGCGGCGCGATTCTTTTACGTGATGCGTCGGTGCGAGCAGCACATGGACTTCGATCTCGACCTCGCCAAGTCGCAGTCGAGCGACAACCCGGTTTACTATGTGCAATACGCCCACGCCCGTATTCACGCGGTGTTGCGCCAAGCGGCCGAGAAACTGATCGACATCGAGCCGAGCGAGGGGATGCGCAACCTCGATCGGCTGGTCGAGCCGCATGAGATCGATCTGCTGAAGTGCCTGTCGCGTTATCCTGAGGTGGTCGAGTCGGCGGCGGACAGGGAAGAGCCGCACCAGCTGACCCACTATCTGCGTGACCTAGCCAACGAGTTCCACACCTATTACAACGCGCACCAGTTCCTGGTCGACGACGCCGCGTTGCGCGATGCGCGGATCAAGCTGATCCTTGCGACACGCGAAGTGTTGCGTAACGGCCTGAACCTGCTCGGTGTCTCCGCGCCAGAGCAGATGTAGCCTTGCTCGCGCTGTCGCATAACGGTCGTAGATCGCGCTAGAATCGAACACCCGACACCTAGCGCTGCGCCTGAGATGGCCGCGGCGCGTGCAGCAGCCGTCGTGCCCCGAGACTATAAGCATCGCGCCCAGAAGAAACCCCCGAAGAAGCCGATTCCCGGCTGGCTTTGGCTGCTCACCGGCCTCCTGCTCGGTGGGTTCATCGTTGGCTTGGTCTGGCTTAAAGGGCAATCCGTGGATGCCGGGGGGGAATGGGTTGGTGCCAGGCCCGATCGGCCCCCGCAGGGTGCATCGCAGCCCGCGGCGCGGGCCGAGGTGCCGCCGCGGCCCAAGCCGCGGTTCGATTTCTACAACATGCTGCCTGAAATGGAAGTGGTGGTGCCGGATGATGAATTGGACGCCGAGCCCGCGGCCGTCGAGCGCAATCTGTCGGCGCCGCACGCGAATTATCTCGTTCAGGTCGGGTCTTTTCGGCGAACCGCGGACGCCGATCGGCTGAAGGCACAGCTGGCGCTGTTGGGCTTCGAGGCCCGCGTCGTCGAGGCAAAGATCAATGCGCGTGACACGCGCTATCGGGTTCGATCCGGCCCCTACGCCGGCAAGGACGCGTTGAACAGCGCGCGCCAGCGACTGGCTGACCACGGGTTCAAGGGCATCGTTATTCGGATCGACGGCGACTGAGGCAGCACCTCGACCCAGCAGCGATGCTGTGCCTGAACCAGCCGTGCCCGCGGCTGCAAATCCGGACGCTTTCCGGTAAAGTCACGCGGCCGATTTTCTTGGGGTTCCCGGTGAGCGGGGGCATTCAGCAGTACTTTTGCGCCGGGGCACCGGCCTGGGAGCGACGACATGGCAGACTACGCGATCGCGCCGTCCATTCTTTCCGCCGATTTCGCCAAGCTCGGCGAAGAATGCGACAAGGTGTTGGCAGCGGGCGCCGATATCATCCATTTCGACGTGATGGACAACCATTACGTCCCAAACCTGACTATCGGACCACTGGTCTGCGAGGCGCTGCGCAAGCACGGTATCACGGCGCCGATCGACGTCCATCTGATGGTCAGCCCGGTCGACCGCATCGTCGGTGATTTCGCGAAGGCCGGTGCGAGTTACATCACCTTCCACCCCGAGGCCTCGGAGCATATCGATCGCACATTGCAGCTGATCAAGGGCGAAGGGTGCAAGGCTGGCCTGGTCTTCAACCCCGCGACGCCGCTGAGTCATCTGGACTACGTCATGGACAAGATCGATATGATTCTGCTGATGTCGGTCAACCCCGGGTTTGGTGGTCAGAGTTTCATTCCCTCGGCGCTCGACAAGCTCAAGCAGGTACGCGCGCTGATCGATGCCTCCGGGCGCGACATTCGCCTTGAGATCGACGGCGGCGTCAAGGTCGACAATATCGGGCAAATTGCCGCGGCCGGTGCAGACACCTTCGTCTCGGGGTCGGGCATCTTCGGCAAGGCCCGCGACACCGACCCGAACCGCTATGACAGCATCATTGCCGAAATGCGTGACCAACTCGCCAAAGCAGGCTGACGGCGGGCGCGACGGGGTCGGCGTAACCGATGCTGAACAAACCGAAAATGGTGCTGATCGACGTCGACGGCACGTTGGTCGACAGTGTCCCTGATCTGGCCTACTGCGTCGACGAGATGATGAGGCAGGTGGGACGTGCGCCGCATGGCGAGGACAGGGTGCGTGATTGGGTCGGCAACGGGGTGGAGCGGCTGGTGCGCCGGGCCCTGGTCGGCCAATTGGAAGGCGAGCCAAGCGAGGAGGAATTCTCCAGGGCCTACCCCCTGTTCCTCGAACTCTATCGTGAGAATACCGCGCGGCGCTCCCATCTCTACCCCGGGGTCCGCGAGGGCCTGGACTACCTCAAGACCCGGGGTTACCGGCTCGGGTGCGTGACCAACAAGGCGGCCCGGTTCACGGTCCCGTTGCTCAAGGCCATGGGGATCCACGACGAATTCGGCGTCATCGTGTCGGGCGACACCTTGCCGGTCAAGAAGCCCGACCCCGGCCCGCTGCTGCATGCCGCCGCGCATTTCGGCATCGAGGCCGCAGAGTCTTTGATGCTGGGCGATTCCAGGAGTGACGTGACCGCAGCCCGGGCGGCCGGTTTCCAGGTGGTCTGCATGAGCTACGGATACAATCACGGCGAAGACATCCGCGATTATGCGCCGGACGCCGTGATCGACTCGATGGCGGAGTTGTCGTCGCTGATCTGATTCCGCGACAGCGCCGGTGTTTGCAATGAAAAACCCCCGCACCTGGGTGCGGGGGTTCGGTTTGACCGAGGTTACGGTCAGGG
>CBDTXT010000190.1:0-6267 GCA_965364465.1 uncultured Chromatiaceae bacterium | reverse complement strand
ATGTACTCGGAATCGTGTGATTCGGTCAGGAAATGGCGAAGGTCTTTTCCGATTGCCCCGGCGAGGGCCTCGCTACTGCGATCACGAGACTCCGGAACGGGACGGTAGGTGCCGTGGACAGGGTCGGTTTGAACGTCGGCGACATGCTGCGCGAGCCGCTCGATCTCTATCTCACGCTCGGTCTCGAGCCCGAGGCCGACGCAGCCGACCCGGCGCAGACGGCGGCCGCCCTCGGCGCAGGCAAGTGGATTGCGCTCAGCGGCTACCTATCGCCGTCGCTGAAGGAACACGCTGACATCGTGTTGCCCATCGCGGGCTTTGCAGAGACTTCGGGAACCTTCGTGAACATCGAGGGTGTCGCGCAGCGCTTCAATGGCGCCGCGGCGCCACCAGGCGAGGCACGACCGGCCTGGAAGGTTTTACGCGTGCTCGGCAATCTCGTGGACATCGAGGGCTTCGACTATGTCGACTCCGGCGAAATCGGTGCCGAGCTGATGGCGGCATGCGCCGATGTCAAACCGGACAACCGCCCGGGTCAGTCGGGGGATGCGCCACGGCTGCTGCAGTCAGCCGCCTGGGAGCGCATCGGGGGCGTGCCGATCTACGCGGCCGATGCGCTGGTCCGGCGCGCGCCGGCCTTGCAGTCGACGCCTGATGCCTGGGGCGAGGCGCTGCGCATGAATGCCGCGGCGGCGGTGGCACTCGGGGTCGACGAGTCTGCGGTCGTCAGGGTGGTCCAGGGCGAAGGCAGTGCGGAGTTCCCGGTGCGACTGGACGAAGCGGTTCCCGACGGCTGTATCTGGCTGCCGACCGCGGTACCCGGTACCGAGTCGCTGGGCCCGGGATTCGGGCCGGTTTCCGTGGAGAAGGTTTGACCGATGGCTAGCCTAGCTGAACTCTGGACCGCGCTGCCGGTCGTGATCCAGATCGTGATCAAGATTGTCGCGATCATGCTGCCGCTGATGGTCCTGGTGGCCTATTACACCTACGCCGAGCGCAAGATCATCGGATACATGCAGGTGCGCATGGGCCCGAACCGGGTGGGCTTCTTCGGTAAGCGCCTGTGGGGCCTTGGCCAGCCGATCGCCGACGCGGTCAAGCTGATGTTCAAAGAGATCATCATCCCGACCGGCGCCAACAAGCTGCTGTTCCTGATCGCACCCATGCTGTCGATCGGGCCTGCGCTCGCCGCCTGGGCGGTCTTTCCTTTCGATGCCGGCCTCGTGCTCGCGGATGTGAATGCCGGCCTGCTGTATATCCTTGCGATGACCTCGCTGGGGGTGTATGGCGTGATCATCGCGGGCTGGGCATCCAACTCGAAGTATGCGTTCCTCGGTGCGATTCGTTCGGCAGCGCAGATCGTGTCCTATGAGATTGCGATGGGGTTTGCATTGGTCGGCGTGCTGGTCGCTGCCGGCAGCCTGAACCTCGGCGACATCGTCGCGGCCCAGCAAGGCGGTTTGCTGCATTGGTTCTGGCTGCCGCTGCTGCCATTGTTCCTCGTGTATTTCATCTCCGGTGTCGCCGAGACCAACCGCGCGCCGTTCGACGTCGCAGAGGGTGAGTCCGAGATCGTGGCCGGGTTTCATGTGGATTACTCGGGCATGGCCTTCGCGGTGTTCTTCCTCGCCGAATACGCGAACATGATTCTTATTTCCGCGTTGAGCGCACTGATGTTTCTCGGCGGTTGGTTGTCGCCGTTTCCGGAGGCCTGGGGGGACCGCCTGTTCCTGCTCGGCGACGGCTTCCACTGGTTGCTGCTCAAGACCTTCTTTTTCATGTTCCTGTTCCTCTGGTTCCGCGCGACGTTCCCACGATACCGCTACGACCAGATCATGCGCCTGGGATGGAAGGTGTTCATCCCGATCACGATTGTCTGGATCGTCGTGGTCGCTGTGATGCGGGTGAGCGGAATGCCCTGGTGGTTTGACTGAGGTCCGCCGCAATGAAGGCAATTACAAATTACATCCGCAGCCTTTTCCTGTTCGAGCTGCTCAAGGGGCTGAGTGTCACCGGCAGCTACTTCTTCGGGCGCAAGTTCACGCTGCAGTACCCGGAGCAGAAGGCGCCTGTCTCGCCGCGTTTCCGCGGCCTGCACGCGCTGCGCCGCTATCCGAACGGCGAAGAGCGTTGCATTGCGTGCAAGTTGTGCGAAGCGGTATGCCCGGCCCTGGCCATCACGATCGAGGCAGAGCCCCGGGACGACGGTTCCCGCCGGACCACCCGCTACGACATCGACCTGTTCAAATGCATCTATTGCGGCTTCTGCGAAGAGTCCTGTCCGGTCGATTCGATCGTCGAAACCCGTATCTACGAGTACCACTTCGAGAAGCGCGGCGAGCAGATCATGACCAAGCAGCGGCTGCTCGAGGTCGGTGACAAATACGAACAGCAGCTGGCGGAAGACCGGGCTGCGCAGGCCAACGTGCGCTGAACCTGGGACATCAAGAGCATGAGTTTCGAAAAGTTTCTCTTTTACGTCTTCGCGGCCCTGCTGGTGTTCGCCGCGGTGATGGTGATCACGCGCCGCAACCCGGTGCACTCGGCACTGTTTCTGGTGCTCGCGTTCTTCAACAGCGCCGGCCTGTGGATGCTGGCCGAGGCCGAGTTCTTGGCGATTGCGCTGGTGCTGGTCTACGTCGGCGCGGTCATGGTTCTGTTCCTGTTCGTCGTGATGATGCTCGATATCAACCTCGCAGAGCTGCGGGCGGGCTTCGTGCGCAACGCGCCGCTGGCCATCCTGATTGCAGTACTGATGGTCGTCGAGCTGGTCATGGTTGTCGGCCCGAAACGCTTCGGACTCGATGCGGTCGCTGCGCCGGCCGCCAAGCCGGCCGATTACAGCAACACCGAGGAGCTGGGCATCGCGCTGTTCACGCAGCACCTTTATGCGTTCGAGATCGCCGCGGTGATCCTGCTGGTCGGCATCATCGCAGCCATCAGCCTCACCATGCGCAAGCGGCCCGAAACGAAACACCAGAATCCGGGCCGCCAGGTACTGGTAAAGGCTGCGGACCGGCTGCGGGTCGTCAAGATGGACGCAGAGGAGAAAACCTGATGATCGCGCTATCGGATTACCTGATCGTCGGGGCCATCCTGTTTTCGCTCAGCGTCGCGGGGATATTTCTCAACCGCAAGAACGTGATCCTGCTGCTGATGTGCATCGAGCTGATGCTGCTGGCGGTGAACATCAATTTCATCGCCTTCTCGCATTTTCTGGGTGACACCGCGGGGCAGGTCTTCGTGTTCTTCATTCTGACCGTCGCCGCGGCCGAGTCGGCGATCGGCCTGGCGATCCTGGTCGTGCTGTTCCGCAACCGCAGCACGATCAACGTCGCCGATCTGGATACCTTGAAGGGCTAGAGATGGAAGCGATCCTACTCACCATCGTTCTGGCGCCTCTGGTGGGCGCGATCATCGCCGGTCTGCTGCGCAACCAGGTCGGCCGCGCCGGCGCGCACTGGGTGACAATCATCGGTGTCGGGGTCTCCTGCGCATTGTCGCTGTACGTGCTCTGGCTGTTCGCGTTCCGCGATGCGCCGACTTACAACGAGTCGGTCTACACCTGGATGGTCAGCGACGGCCTGCGCATGGAGATCGGTTTTCTGGTCGACCGGCTCACTGCGATGATGATGGCGGTCGTCACCTTCGTCTCGTTGATGGTGCACATCTACACCATCGGCTACATGGCCCATGAAGAGGGCTATCAACGGTTCTTCAGCTATATCGCGCTGTTCACGTTCTCGATGCTGATGCTGGTGATGGCGAACAACTTCCTGCAGTTGTTCTTCGGCTGGGAGGCGGTGGGGCTGGTGTCCTATCTGCTGATCGGCTTCTATTTCAAACGCGAGACGGCCATCTTCGCCAACATGAAGGCCTTCCTGGTCAATCGGGTCGGCGACTTCGGTTTCATCCTTGGCATCGCGGCGGTCGCGATGTACTTCGGCAGCCTCGACTACGTCGAGGTGTTCGCAAATGCGCCGGCACTGGCCGACGCAGAGATCAGCATCTGGGGCGACAGCAGTTGGTCGCTGATGACGGTCATCTGCATCCTGCTGTTCATCGGCGCGATGGGCAAATCGGCGCAAGTACCGCTGCATGTCTGGCTGCCCGACTCGATGGAGGGCCCGACACCGATCTCGGCGCTGATCCATGCGGCAACGATGGTCACGGCCGGTATCTTCATGGTGGCTCGCATGTCACCGCTCTACGAGCTTTCGGAGGCCGCGCTGACTTTCGTGCTGGTCATCGGTGCGACCACGGCCTTTTTCATGGGCCTCATCGGCATCGTGCAGAACGACATCAAGCGGGTCGTGGCCTACTCGACGCTGTCGCAGCTCGGCTACATGATCGCTGCGCTGGGTGCATCGGCCTATGCCGCCGGGCTGTTCCACCTGATGACGCATGCCTTTTTCAAGGCCCTGCTGTTCCTCGCCGCCGGGTCGGTGATCATCGGGATGCATCACGAACAGGACATCCGCCGTATGGGGGGTATCCGCAAGTACATGCCGATCACGCATTGGACCGCTTTGCTCGGCTCGCTGGCACTGATCGGGTTCCCCGGGTTTTCTGGTTTCTTCTCCAAGGATGCGATCATCGAGGCAGTGCATCATTCACAGATCGCCGGAGCTGGCTACGCCTACGTGCTGCTCGTGCTGGGCGTGTTCGTCACCGCCCTGTATAGCTTCCGCATGTATTTTCTTGTATTCCAGGGTGAGGGTCCGCGCGACGAGCATGCCAAGGCCCACCTGCACGAGTCTCCCGCAGTGGTGACCGTGCCGCTCATCCTGCTCGCAATACCCTCGGTGTTCATCGGTTACTTTACGGTCGGCCCGATGTTGTTCGGCGACTACTTCGACGGCGTGCTCAGCGTCGCCCCGGTTCACGACACGCTCGGGCAGATCCATTTCGACGGCGCCTTCGCGTTCATGCTGCACGGCATCATGGCGCCACCTTTCTGGCTCGCGATGGCCGGGCTGCTCACTGCCTGGTACGTCTACATGCGGCGGCCCGAGATCGCGAGTAATCTCGCGACCAGGTTCGGTTGGCTGTACCGGACCCTCGATCGCAAATACGGTTTCGACGAGTTCAACCAGGTGGTCTTCGCCGGCGGCAGCAAGGTGCTCGGCAAGTTTCTCTGGCTGGCTGGCGACCGCGCGTTGATCGACGGCCTGGCCGTGAACGGGTCGGCCCATTCGGTAGGTCGACTGGCAGCCGTGGTACGCCACTTCCAGACCGGTATGCTGTACCACTACGCGATGGTGATCATCATCGGCCTGTTGGCGCTGCTCGGCTGGTTCGTGCTGCGCGGCTGATCCGTGAATGACAGCAGACCTCCGGCATTGGAATCTAGAGACGACTGAATCATGACTGCAGACTGGCCGATACTCAGTGCGACGATATGGCTGCCGATCCTGGGCGGGGCTTTCGTGCTTGGCAGCGGCGACCGGGCGCCCAACGTCTCGCGCTGGCTGGCGTTGATCTTTGCGGTGCTGACCTTCCTCGTCAGCATCCCGCTGTACACCGGCTTCGATCCCAGCACTGCGCAGATGCAGTTCGTCGAGAAGGCGAGTTGGGTACCGGCCTTCGACGTCTATTACTATCTCGGGGTCGACGGCATCTCGATGCCGCTGATCCTGCTGACCACCTTCATCTCGGTGCTGGTCATCATCGCCGGATGGGAGGTCATCCAGTACAAACCGTCGCAATACATGGCCGCGTTCCTGATCATGGAGGGTGTGATGGTCGGCGTGTTCGCGGCGCTGGACGCGATGCTGTTCTACGTGTTCTGGGAGGCGATGTTGATACCGATGTTCCTGATCATCGGTGTCTGGGGCGGCCCGAATCGCGTCTATGCGACCATCAAGTTCTTTCTCTACACCTTCCTCGGGTCGGTGTTCATGCTGGTCGCGCTGATCTACATGTACTTCCAGTCGGGGTCGATGGAGATCCTGGCATTTCACGATCTGAAACTGAACCTGACGGAACAGATATTGATCTTCGTGGCCTTCCTGCTCGCGTTTGCGGTCAAGGTCCCGATGTGGCCAGTGCACACATGGCTTCCGGACGCGCACGTCGAGGCACCGACGGGCGGTTCGGTGATCCTCGCCGCGATCATGCTGAAGATCGGCGGTTACGGCTTTCTGCGCTTCAGCCTGCCGATCACGCCGGACGCCAGCCAGACCCGCGACCTGCTGATGATCGGGCTGTCACTGATTGCCGTCGTATACATCGGTTTTGTCGCACTTGTGCAGCAGGATATGAAGA
>CBDTXT010000189.1:0-6278 GCA_965364465.1 uncultured Chromatiaceae bacterium | reverse complement strand
CGGTGTGCCGGTGATGGTCTACGAGGCCGGCGAGGCGCTGCGTTTCGAGGAACTGTCGATCCAGATCGGTGTGCGCGGCATCCTCAACGTGCTGCGTCGGCTGTCGATGCTGCCGGATAGCAAGCGCAAACCGAGCAAGCCCTGTGCCGTGCTGCGTTCCAGCAGCTGGCAGCGGGCACCGCAGAGCGGGATCCTGCGCACCCAGGCTGCGCTGGGGGCAATGGTGAACAAGGGCGACGTGCTCGGCGTGGTGGCCGACCCGACCGGCGAAGGGGATGTGCCGATGCCGGCGCCGTTCGACGCCGTTGTCATCGGGCGCACCAATCTGCCATTGGTGTTCGAGGGCGAGGCGCTTTTTCATCTGGGCCGGACGCGCCAGACGGACCTGCTCGAACAGCACCTGGATGCACTGCATGAGGGTACCGAAATCACCGCGGCGGAACTGGTGGAGGAACCGCCGATCGTTTGAGCCACTTGGCGCACCATAGAAAAAGGGCGCCCGCGGGCGCCCTTCGGAGATCGGGACCAGGCGTCCCTCAGGATGCCGATCCGCGCGCGCCGGTGAATTCCGGATAGGCCTCCAGGCCACACTCGCCGATGTCTGTCCCTTCGTACTCCTCTTCTTCGCTGACGCGGATCCCGATGATCGCCTTGATCACCAGCCAGACCACGAAGCTGACGCCGAAGACCCACGCGAAGATCGTCCCCGCGCCGACCAACTGGCCGACGAAGCTGGCGCCTTCGTTTGTCAGTGGCACCGCCATCAGGCCCCAGAAGCCGACCACCCCGTGCACCGAGATCGCACCGACCGGGTCGTCGATCTTCACCTTGTCCAGCGTCAGGATCGCGAACACCACGATGAAGCCACCTACCGCACCAATCAGCGTCGCGACCAGAGGCGACGGCGTGGACGGTTCTGCGGTGATCGCCACCAGCCCGGCCAGCGCGCCGTTCAGGGCCATGGTCAGGTCCGCCTTGCCGAACAGCAGCCGGGCGACGATCAGCGCGGTCACCAGGCCACCGGCCGCCGCCGCGTTGGTGTTCAGGAACACCATCGCCACCGAGTTTGCGTTCGCGATGTCGCCGAGCTTGAGCACCGAGCCGCCGTTGAAGCCGAACCAGCCCATCCAGAGGATGAAGGTGCCCAGCGTTGCGAGTGGCAGGTTGGCACCAGGTATCGCGTTTACCCGACCGTCCGCGGTGTACTTGCCCTTGCGGGGACCGAGCAGCAGCACCCCGGCCAGCGCAGCAGCCGCACCGGCCATGTGCACGATGCCGGAGCCGGCGAAATCAGAGAAACCGAAGTCGTCGCCCAGGTTGTACAGGCCGAACACCGACTCGCCACCCCAGGTCCAACTGCCTTCCATCGGGTAGATGAAGCCCGTCATCACGACCGCGAACAACAGGAAAGACCACAGCTTCATGCGTTCGGCCACGGCGCCCGAGACGATCGACATCGCGGTGGCGACGAACACCACCTGGAAAAAGAAGTCGGACGCATCGGAGTAGATCGAGTCACCGTCGAAACCGGCCTCTGCCGATTCCTTCAGCACCGAGGCCGTCAGCGCGTCAGCGCTGTCGGCGCCGTCCAGCGCGATGCCGGCCAGCAGGAAGTCGCCACCGTACATGATCGCGTAACCGCAGATCAGGTACATGATGCAGGATACCGCATAGAGAGAAATGTTCTTGGTCAGAATCTCGGTCGTGTTTTTCGCACGGACCAGACCCGATTCGAGCATCGCAAATCCGGCCGCCATCCACATGACGAGCGCACCCATCACCAGGAAGTAAAAGGTGTCGATGGCGTACTGGAGTTCGAAAACGTTATTTTCCATTGGAAACCCCCAGCCGAGTTAAAGAGCGTCTGGACCGGACTCACCCGTGCGGATACGGATGGCCTGGTTCAGTTCGTAAACGAAGATCTTGCCGTCACCGATCTTGCCGGTCTTGGCAGCGGCGCTGATCGCCTCGATGACCGCATCGAGCTGATCGTCGTCGATAGCGATCTCGACCTTGATCTTCGGCAGAAAGTCGACGACGTACTCGGCGCCGCGATAGAGTTCGGTGTGCCCCTTCTGACGCCCGAAGCCCTTGACCTCGGTGACGGTGATCCCCGTCACTCCGATGTCGGATAGGGCCTCGCGCACGTCATCCAGCTTGAACGGCTTGATGATGGCTGCAACCAGTTTCATGAATGCTTCTCCTAGCTTGGTTTGTGCCGACCCCGCAGCTGCGGGGCCGGTGCGTGTCTAGAGGGCCCGCGCTTAATCGAAGGTCTTGGCCCAGGAGACGAAGACCAGGACATCGTCGTCCCCGCTCTCTTTTTCGGCTTTCGATACGGACAGGGTGAAATCGCCGAAATCGCCGGCGCCCTTGGAGACGTCGATCTGACCGTGGAGGTATGAGGTGTCGATACCGTCTCTGCCGTCTTCCTTGAAGTCGTAGTAGCCCAGGGTGCCACCCAGGGACCAGGTCGGGGCGACCTCGTAGCTACCATTCAGGTAGTAGTAGATGTCGCCGTCGATGAAGGTGTCGTTGCCCTTGGTCTTCTTGACCTGCGACCAGATCGTGTAGCTCAGGCCAACGTTGAACCATTTCCAGCCGAGCGAACCGCCGATCTCGGAGAAATCGCTGTCATCGAAGTTGGGGTAGTAGTAATAGATCGCGTTCACGTCGTAGCTGAAGCCGCTGTCGCCGATCTCGTTGCCAAACCCGCCGTAGAAATCCACCTCGGCGCCCTCGTCTCCGTCGCCAAAGTCGACGTTCGAGGCCCAGGTGCCCGCGTAGAAGCCGCTATCGTGGCCGTAGTCGATGCCGCCGGACACGGCCGCGTCGTTCCCGGTCTGCGAGACGCCACGCCAGACGTAGTTGCTGGTGACGCCGATGTTGGCCGACAGTTCGGCGACTGCGGCGCCAGACACGGCGAGTGCCCCGAGGGCCAGGGCAAGCTGGGTGATTTTCATTGAGTGACTCCTTAATGAGTGAAAAGCTAAATCATGTCCAATCGGTGTGTGCTCACCGTTGCCACCGACTAAAGCAGAACCCGTGCCAAGCAATATTTTCTTTTTATTTCATTTTGTTACACCGACTGCCTCGCTATTTCAGCAGCGGCTGATGCACCATTTCGGGCCGATCGATCCGACGTGCACCAAATTGATGCACTCGATCGGGGCACAGCCTCCGGCTGGACAAGCGGAGGACGCTTTCCTAACCTGCGAACAGGCCAGCCGATAAACAAACGAGAGGCGTTCCCGTGCTCGACCCGAAACTGATCGATGATCTGTCGCAGCGTGTTGCCGGCGGCCTGCCGCGCGGCTTCCAGTCGCTGCAGGACGACTTTCAGCGCAATCTGCGCAGTGCGCTGGAAACGGCGCTCGGCAGGCTGAACCTGGTCACGCGCGAAGAGTTCGAAATCCAGCAGGCGGTCATGCGGCGCACACGGGAGAAGCTGAAAGCGCTGGAGCAGCGGGTGGCCGCACTGGAACAGATCGCACCAAACGATCGTCGATAGACGGCCCGGCCGAATGCCGGGCACAAGCGACCAAGGAAGGTCATGTCATTTGCAACGACTCATTGCCGAGCCGCCATTGGCGTCAATGCGCCGACCGTGCTGGTCGAAACCCATCTGGCGAACGGTCTGCCGTGCTTCAACATCGTGGGGCTGCCGGAAAAGGCCGTGCAGGAGAGTCGCGACCGGGTACGCAGTGCGTTGCTCAACAGCGGCTTCGATTTCCCGACACGCCGTATCACGGTCAATCTGGCCCCGGCTGACCTGCCGAAACAGGGCAGTCGTTTCGATCTCGCGATCGCCGTAGGGATCCTGATCGCCAGCGGCCAGCTGCCGGAGCACGCGGCGCGGGGCTACGAAATCATCGGAGAACTGAGCCTGGCCGGCGCGGTGCGCCCGGTGCACGGGATTTTGCCCATGGCGCTGGCGGCGCATCAGCAGGGTGCACGCCTGATCCTGCCGGCACAGGACCTCGAAGAGGCCTCACTGGTCGCGGACCTGCCTTTATACCCGGTGGAACACCTGCTTGCGCTGACCGGCCATCTGGGCGGGCAGCGACCGCTGGACGCGGCACGGGCGCGGCCCCCGCAAGCGCCGCCGCCGGCGCTTCCCGACCTCGCCGAGGTCTCGGGCCAGGCACAGGCGCGCAGGGCACTCGAGGTGGCCGCGGCCGGCCGGCACAATCTGCTGATGATGGGGCCACCGGGCAGCGGCAAGTCCATGCTCGCACACCGCCTGCCGGCGATACTGCCGCCAATGTCAGACGGGGAGGCGTTGCAGAGCGCGGCAATCCGCTCGGTGGCCGGCCTGCCGTTTGATGCCGCGGGATGGCATCGACGCCCCTTTCGGACACCGCACCATACCGCATCCGGGGTGGCACTGGTCGGTGGGGGCGGCAACCCGAGACCGGGAGAGATCTCGCTGGCACACAATGGCGTACTTTTCCTCGATGAACTGCCGGAGTTCGACAATCGGGTACTCGATGTGCTGCGCGAACCGCTCGAGACCGGGCGCATACTGATCTCACGTGCGGCGCGCCAGGCCGAGTTTCCCGCTGATTTCCAGTTGATCGCGGCGATGAATCCATGCCGCTGCGGATTCGCCGACGACCCCGCGCGCGCCTGCGCCGGCTGCACCCCGGAGCTGTCGGCCCGCTATCAGCGTCGCGTATCGGGCCCGTTGCGTGACCGGATCGATATCCAGATCGAGGTGCCGGCCCTGCCCCAATCCGACCTGCTCGACGGCTTTGAGACACCGGCCGAAAGCAGCGCGAGCGTGTCTGCCCGGGTGCTGGCGGCCTGGCAGCGCCAGCTTGATCGCCAGGGTAGACCGAATGCCCGCCTGGAGCAGGGCCAGATGACACGACATTGCGCAGTGCCCGCCGCCGGGCGACGCTTGCTGAGCGAAGCAATCTCTCGGCTAGGCCTGTCGGCACGCGCTTTTCACCGCATCCTGCGCGTCGCACGGACTATCGCCGACCTGGAGGCCAGCGAGACGATTCTGATGCACCACCTCGGCGAGGCGGTCGGCTATCGCCGGCTGGACCGGGTCGGCTGACAGCAATGCCCGGAACCCGCGGTGCATAGCCTCGCCAAAGGTTCACCGGTAAACTCGGCGCCCATGCTGCAGTTCGACAAGGTTACCCTGCGCCGCGGTCCGCAGGTGCTGTTCCGGGATGCCTGCTTCCAGATCCATCCGGGGCAGAAGACGGGCCTGACCGGTGCCAACGGTACCGGCAAGTCCAGCCTGTTCGCGCTGATCCTCGGCGCACTGAGCAGTGACCAGGGGGTCGTCAAGCGCCCTGCGGCTTGGGTCATTGCAGACGTCGCCCAGGAGATGCCGGCAACGGCGCAACCGGCGATCGAGTACGTGCTCGACGGTGACCGCGAAATGCGTCGCCTAGAGCATGAGCTGGCGGTGGCCGAGCAGCGTGACGCGGGCGAGCGCATCGCCCAGCTGCATGGCGAGTTGGAACACATCGGTGGCTACCAGGCGAATAGCCGCGCCGCGAGCCTGATGGGCGGGCTCGGCTTCCAGACCGGCGACGAACGCAGGCCGCTGGAGGCGTTTTCCGGAGGCTGGCGGATGCGCCTGAATCTCGCCAGGGCGCTGATGTGTCGTTCCGATCTGCTGCTGCTGGACGAGCCGACCAACCATCTGGACTTGGATGCGGTCATCTGGCTCGAGTCCTGGCTAAAACAGTACCGGGGCACGCTGCTGCTGATATCGCACGACCGGGACTTTCTCGACAGCGTCTGCACGCAGATCCTGCATATCGAACAGAACCGCGCAACGCTGTACAGCGGCAACTACAGCGCATTCGAAAGGGTGCGGGCAGAACAGCTGGCCAACCAGCAGGCGGCATTCGAAAAGCAGCAGCGCGAGATCGCGCACATGCAAGGCTTCGTCGAACGCTTTCGGGCCAAGGCCACCAAGGCGCGGCAGGCCCAAAGCCGGATAAAGGCGCTAGAGCGCATGCAGCTGATCGTCCCGGCACACGTCGATTCGCCATTCAGCTTCGCATTCCGCGCCCCGACCAAGATCCCCCACCCGCTACTCATGCTCGACGGATGCGCCGCCGGCTATGCCGGCAAACCAATCATCCGACAGGTCAAACAGGTGCTCAACCCGGGGGACCGGGTCGGGCTGCTCGGGCCCAACGGGGCCGGCAAATCGACGCTGATCAAGCTTTTGGCCGGCACGATCGCACCCTTGTCGGGCGAGCGCGTCGAGGCACGGCACCTCGTCGTCGGTTACTTCGCGCAGCATC
>CBDTXT010000188.1:0-6311 GCA_965364465.1 uncultured Chromatiaceae bacterium | reverse complement strand
CGCCCACGGAGGTCTGGTGACCAGCGACCTTCCCGCGACCCTGGCCTTCACCGCGGCGGCGATGTAGGCCGACACCAGCCCGGCCGAGCCGGCACCGATCACGAGCAGGTTGTAATCGAACCGCCGCGGTCGCCGGTCACGCCAGCGCGCATAGACCTTGCGCGCCTCGAGCCAGGCCACGCCCCGCTTCGCCAGCACCGGGAATACCGCGAGCAGTGCGAAGGAACCGAGCAAGGCTGGCGACAGGATGCCCCCGAGATCCTCGATCTGCGCGAGCTGGGTGCCGGCGTTAACGTACACCAATGTCCCGGCCAGCATGCCGAGCTGGCTGACCCAGTGGAAGGTCCAGGTGCGGATCGGTGTCAGACCCATCAGCAGGTTGATCACGAAGAACGGAAAAATCGGCACCAGGCGGAGCGCGAACAGGTACAAGGCCCCCTCACGCGCCATGCCGCGGTTGATTGCCCCGAGCCTGTTGCCGAAGCGGCGTTGCACCGGATCGCGAAACAGCAGGCGACTGGCCAGGAAGGCCAGCGTGGCGCCGATGCTCGACGCGAAGGACACGATCAGCGTGCCCCAGCCCAGACCGAAAATCGCACCGCCGACCAGGGTCATGATCACGGCCCCGGGCAGCGACAGCGCGGTGACCAGCACGTAGACGACGAAGTACACAGCGGCCGTGATCAGCGGCTGCTCACGCCACTGGGCCTCGATCGCCGACTGTTGGGCCTTGATGAAGTCCAGGTCAAAAAAGCGCCCCAGGTCGAGCGCAAAAAATGCCCCGATCGCGAGCAGGATCACCAGCAGCAGCAGGATTTTCGACCGCTTCACCTCTCCCCCTCTTGTCTGTAACACAAAGACCAACGCAACGGGCACGATCACCGCGAGCACGGATGCCCCAACAGTAGACCGGCCACCGGGCCCTTTTCGTGCAGGCCCGCGGGACCGACGCAGCGCAGCCGCCGCGGCTACTCGGTCGGCCCGGTCGGCGTATAGGCGTCGAACTTCTTCTGAGGCCTGATCAGGTCGAAACTGCGTTTGCCGTCCTGGATCTTCAGCAGCCCCTTGAGCTTGCGGTAACGGGCCAGGATGACGCCGTCGCGCCGCTGCCCGTCGATCACCCCCTTCGCGCCGATGGCGATCTCATCGCTGTCGGCAAAGGCGTAGGGAAAAACGATCTGATTGTGCCGCATGCGCAGGCTCGCCTCGCCCTCGATCCGGCCCACCGTCAGCAGCTGCTCAATCCAGCCATGTTTTCCCCGATAATTGGACAGCATCGCGACGATCGGTGTGGAATCTTTCATCATCAGATCCGCGTCGGCACTGACCTGGACGGGCGGCCGCCACACCGTGTCCGCGCGCGCGAGTCGGACCGTCGCGTTCCAGGCCGCGCCCTCGCGCGACGCGGCATCGCCGCTCACCCGGAAATTGTCCAGTCTCAGGGTCGAACCGGAGATATCGAATGCCATGTCTTCCGGTCGGCCGCCGGCCAGCGTGACATCGAGTCCCAGGTCGCCCGACAGCTCCTGGTTATCGAGTCGTATCTTCAGGCTCGGCGCGTTCAATCTGACCCACCCCCCCGCGTCCGCCGGTTCGAGTGCGATATCGACCGCCAGCTCCGCGCTGCCGCCCAGTATCTGCAACGGCGAGTCCTGCGGCAGATACCGGTTGTAGACACGCATGTCCGTGAACCGCGCGACGGGTATCGCAAGGTGCACGCTGACGTCTTCGGTCGGCCCGTCGTAGCTCAGATCCCTGGCGACGGCCCGCATCTGCAGATCGGCCGCTTCGATGAACGCGATGTCTTCCTGCGGTCGCTTGAAGACCGCGTCCTGCAATCGCACGTCGATGGACGCGTCGGGCCGACGACCGCCGTCGGCGATCTCCAGCAGTACCGAACCCCGACCGTTTGCCTGATAATCGAGCACCCCGACCACGAGATCGTCTGACACCAGCCGGGCCTCGGTCCCGGCCGCCAACCAGCCCTCGCGCAGGACCAGCGTGGCGCCGAGGTCGGCCGTACCGTCGATGTCCGCGCCGTAGGTGTTCGCGATCAGCTGGTTCAACCAACCGAGGTGCGAGACGCTGCCGCTGAGCGAGAGTTCGCCTTCGATGTCGTCGAGCAACTCGCGCACCGGCGCATCACGAACCCGCAGTCCCAAGCCCCCGACCGGCTCAGCGCGCGGGAAGCGGACCCGTCCGGTGTCCACGGCCAAGCGGCCGCGCCAGGCGTCGGACATCGCATTGTCCCCGTGTGCGAGCCGCACGTCGGACAGCAGCAGCCGCGAACCGGCCAGGTCGATGGCATCGGGGTCGGCCGCAGCCGTTCGCGCCAGCAGGGCCAGATCGATATCCGACTGGAATCGATAATCCTCGATGCCGAGATCCGTGTCTGCGGCCGTGAGCCCGAGCTCGATCTCGAGTCGCTCGGTATCGACCGTGGCCCGGCCGTGCAGCAGCCCCTCTCCACCGTGCAGCCGCAGGCCGACATGATCGGGTATGTAGTGCTGAAACACCGCGACGTCCGGCACGCGCACCGCGGGGAGGCCGACAGACAGGTAGCTGGCGCCCGATGCCAGCGCTTCGTCCGGGGACAGCCGCGCCTCCCCTCGCGCCTCGACGATCAGCCCGGTACCGACCAGCAGCGGCCTCGGATCGTCGCGGCGCCTTGCGGTCAGATCGCTGAATTCGACCACGACGCCGAGCTCGCCCGCGGTTTCCTGCCCGACCGCGAGCCGCACCGTGCCGCTGCCGGACGCACGATGGTCCAGCAGATCGAGCGTCAGCACCGGCGCCGCGACGTCGAGCTGCGTGCCCTTACGCAGCGTGCCGCGGTCGATGTTCAAACGACCCGCCACCCGGCCGCGGCCCGCCAGCGCCATGCCTTCGATCTGGCGCAGGTAGGGGTTCAGGAACGCGAGGCTGCTCACATCGCCGCTGACTTCCGCATCGAGCGTCAGGTGGGGCAGCACGCGTATACCCCGGGTCTCGCGCGGAACGAATTCGGACAATGCGACCCGACCCTTGACACGGATGTCGCCCAAGGCCGCGCGGTCCCCATTGATGCCGACATCGTCGATGGCCAGATCGGCCCAGCCGTCACTGAGCGCGAAGGGCCCGCCCCGCGTCCGATAGCGCAGGCCCGCGCGCAGCTCACCCCGCAGCCGTGCGCGCACCTGGTAGAGCCAGACCTGGTGTGTCCCGCGCACGCTCGCGTCAGCAACGCTGATCCGCCAGGGGCGCTTGCCGCTCGGCAGCGGTTCGGCGGCGTTCAGCACACGGTTCCTGATCGGCGGGAAGAATGCCCGCGTCGACGCGTAGTCGTTGTCCGGACGCAGACGCGGTCGCTGGAAATACAGGACATCCTCCCCCTGCACGTCGGACAGTACGACACGCTTCGTCAGCAGGGGCAGCAGCGCGATCGAACCCGACCCGGCGGTCATTTCGAGTTGCCATTGCTGACGACGACTCTGCCCGTTCGCAGCGAGGCCACGCACCTGCACCCGGAACGGGTAGAAGGTCCACGCCGCGTCCCAGCTCACCTCGAACTTGTCCGGGCGCACCTGGTTGACCAGGACCTGGGTCAGGGGCAGGCGCAGTGCGAGGTTGCCGATCGCAAGGTAGGCCAGCTCGAGGACGATGACGGCAACGACGATGCGCTTGAGCCAGTGGACCATGAAAAGCGGGGACAGCAGGGACGGGCGATCAATGTACCACGATCGCGACCAGGGCCAGGATGCCCGGTGAGAACCAGTTCGCGGCGCGACCTCGATCGATCACGCCGGACACCACCAACGCCCGCCGCGGAAGTTCTGTTAGGCTGTGGGCATGTTTGGCACCTGGATCAGAGGCCTGGTCGCCGGCCTCGGACTGTTCGCTCTGTCCGGATGTCAGGACCTGCCACCCGGCGCACCCGGTCGGAGCGGCGAGTCGCCAGCCGGTGGCACGCCACACCAGGGCAGCCTGAAGGTGGTCAGCCTGAATATCGCGCACGGCCGGGGTGACGCACTGAACCAACTGCTGTTGGACAGGACCGACTTCGAGGCCAACCTCGGGCGTATAGCGGAGTTGCTCGTCGCGCTCGACGCCGACATCGTCGCGCTGCAGGAGGCCGATGGTCCGTCGCGATGGAGCGGCGGCTTCGACCACGTGGCCGCGCTGGCCGAGGCGGCGGCTTATCCCTGGTACGAGCGTGCCGGCCATGCCCAAAGCTGGCTGTTCGATTACGGGACCGCGCTGCTGTCGCGCCAGCCGTTCAGCGAGGTGCTCAATCACACCTTCGCGCCCTCGCCGCCGACGATGAACAAGGGCCTGTTGCTCGGCCAGATCGCCTGGCGGGCACCGGGCGGCGGGCGGCCCCGGCGGGTCGACATCCTGTCCGTGCACCTCGACTTTTCGCGACAGAAGACCAGACAGCGGCAGATTGAGGAGCTGGTGGCAGTGCTCGCCGGGCGGGAGAATCCGGGTATCATTCTGGGCGACTTCAACAGCGACTGGTTTTCCGAGGCATCCACGGTGCGGGCGCTCGCCGAGCAGGCCGGCCTGCAGGTCTACGCGCCGGACGCGCGCGACCTCGGCACCTATCGGGACGGCAGCAAACGCCTGGACTGGATCCTGATCTCGAAGGAGCTCGAGTTCCTCGACTATCGGGTGGTGGCGGACCGGGTATCGGACCACCGGGCGGTCTATGCAGAGATCGGGTTCCGATGAACTGCGACAGGCCGTGAAGCCGGCCCGGACGCATCGAGCAAGAGGACGCACGGAATTATGAGATCGATTCAGATTGTTTTCGCCATCGCACTGCTGCTGATGCTGTCCGGGTGTACGACAATGCCAACGGCGCCGGCCAATGATCCGTTCGATGCGCTGGAGGCGCATTACGACGCGAGCGAAACGCAGGACCCGCAGACCTTCATGCGCCTGCTGTATCAGGCCCGGAGCTGGGTCCCGCCGACGCAACTCGAGCACGATACGGTCGCGCTGTCCGAGCGATCCGAATTACCGGTCAACGCGGCCCGCGCCAAGATCCTCGGGCCGTCCTACGCGGACGCGCTGCGCTCGCTGGCCGCCAAGCTCTGGATGATCGAGCACGCCGAACACACGCTCGACCTGACCTATTACATCTACAAGTACGACCCGACCGGCTATGCGCTGCTGGGCGCGCTGTGCAACGCGGTCAAGCGCGGGGTCGACATCCGCATCATGGTCGATTCGCTGGGTTCGCTGCATCCGAGTCACGCCCCGATCAGGGCGCTCGAGACCTGCGCCGCGGATGCCGGGTTCATGCGCGATGCCGACGGTAAGCAGACGACGCACCGAGCGCGCGTCCAGTTCGTCGTGATCAATGCGTTGACCAGCTGGCACAGCTGGGCGAATCGCCGGTCACACGACAAGCTGATCATCAAGGACGGTCGTTTTCCCGGCAAGGACATGGTCATGACCGGCGGCCGGAACATCTCGGTCGACTATTACGGCATCAACAAGGACGGCAGCCGCAACCGCGACACCTACCTCGACCTGGAGATCCTGCTCCGGTCCGACGCGGCGGCCGATCGCGCGCCGGACGAGGTCACGGTCGGCGAGGTCAGCAGCGTCTATTACACATTGTTGTTCCTGCACGAGGGCAATCGGCGCATCCGGCCGGTCACCGACACGGAAGGGAGTGACCGCTACGCGCATCAGCGTGAACGGGCCCAGCAGGCACTCAGCGCCATCAAGCAGGTGCCTGCGATCAGCGCGGCCTATGCGGAGATGCCGGACTACCTGTCGCAGGGCTACCGCCAGACCGAGGTGCGCCTAGCCCACGAAATGGGCAACCTGACCAGCGAGGACGTGGTGGGCGACGTGGTCGAGATCAAGTCCCGGAACCTGAACTCGATCGGCGCGATCGTCGCCAATGCGTTCGAGGAGGCCTCACGGAGCGGCGACATGAACGTGCGGCTGCGCATCGTCTCGCCCTACCTGTTCATTGCCCAGTACGAAGACGAGCAAGGCCGAGTGTTCCATGACGGCGCGAAGGCGATGCTCGAGGCGCTGAACGAGCATCCGGGGCTGTCGTTCGAGATCATCACCAACTCGGTGCTGACCAGCGACAATTTCTATACCCAGAGCGTGATCGACATGGACACCGCCCCGCGGCTGCTGCTGCCGCCCGAGATTCGGGATCTCTGGCTCAAGAGCAGAAAGGACAGCGAACTGAACCCGGCGCTGGTCGAGGGCGAGGAATGGCAGCGCCTGGTCACGCACCCGCGCATCCGGATTTACCAGACTGGACGGGGCGACTCGGTGCTGGTCGGGGGGTCCGAGTACTA
>CBDTXT010000187.1:0-6349 GCA_965364465.1 uncultured Chromatiaceae bacterium | reverse complement strand
AGCGTCCAGCCGCCGGCCGGGCCGCCGCCGCTCATGAAGAAGGTCGACAACAGCAGCGAGAACGCGAACGGCAGTATCCAGAACGAGAAATTGTTCATGCGCGGCAGCGCCATGTCCGGCGCCCCGATCATCATCGGGATCAGCCAGTTGGCCAGCCCGGTGAATGCGGGCATCACCGCACCGAAGATCATCACCAGCGCGTGAACCGTCGTCATCGAGTTGAAGAACTGAGGATCGACGACCTGCAGCCCCGGCTGGAACAGTTCGGCGCGGATGACCATCGCCATGGCCCCGCCCACAAAGAACATCACCATCGCAAACAACAGGTAAAGCGTGCCGATGTCCTTGTGATTGGTGGTGGTGACCCACCGCATCAGGCCCTTGGCCGGCCCGTGATCGTGGTGATCTTCGTGAGTTGCTGTAGCGGTACTCATGTTTAGAGACTCTCCCCGGATTGCTACTTAACGGGCTGCCTTGATCGCAGCGGGTTGAATGATGCCGGCGTCGTTGCCCCAGGCGTTACGCTGGTAGGTCAACACGGCAGCCATGTCGGCATCCTTCAGGATGTCGCGGTAAGCGGCCATCGCGGTACCCGGCTTGCCGTTCAACACCAGACTGATGTGCGCAGCGGGATCACCGGTCGCGATCGGGCTGCCGGCGATAGCCGGAAAGGCCGGCGGCAGACCCTGGCCGGTCGCCTGATGACAGGCGGCGCAGTTGGTGGTGTAGACCTGCTCACCTTTGGCCATCAGCTCGTCCTTGGTCCACTCGCGATCGGCAGACGCCGCTTCGGCTTCTGCGGCGCCCTTTTGCTCGGCCACCCAGGTCGCATAGTCGGCGGGCGACTTGGCCACCACGACGATCGGCATGAACCCGTGGTCCTTGCCGCACAGCTCGGCACACTGGCCGCGGTACACACCCGGCTCGTCCACCTGCGTCCAGGCCTCGTTGACGAATCCCGGGATGGCATCCTTCTTCCAGCCCAGGTCAGGCACCCACCAGGCGTGGATCACATCCGCGGCAGTCAGCAGGAAGCGAACTTTCTTGCCGGTCGGGATCACCAGCGGGTTGTCGACGTCGAGGAGATACTCGTCGCCGAACTGGCTGACATCGGCGCCCGAACCGAGCAGGCGGGCCTCTTTGTGCTGGGGGTGAAGCGAGCTGATGAAGGACACGCCCGCGGCATCGCCGTCCACGTAGTCGTACTTCCACTTCCACTGGATGCCGGTCACCTTGACCGTCATGTCGGCCTCGCTGGTGTCTTCCATCGCGAGCAGCGTGCTGGTCGCGGGGATCGCCATGCTGATCAGGATCACGATCGGCACCACGGTCCACAGTATCTCCATGGTCGTGCTCTCATGGAACTGCGCTGCGACCGCGCCGCGCGACTTACGGTGGTAGATGATCGAATAGATCATTGCGCCGAAGACCACGACACCGATCACGCAGCAGACCCAGAAAATCGTCATGTGCAGGTCGTACACACTCTGACTGGTGGTCGTTACTCCCTCGCGCATATTGAGCGCGAAGTCGGCGTGCGCCGACGCGAACGCGGACCCCAGATAAACCGACAGCACGCCGGGAAGTTTGCACATCAATCTCACAGCTTCGGACCCCTCGAATTTGAGCATTGTTTCTCGAGCACGACCCGCCAGCGCGGACCGCGACAAATCATGCGGAGAGCAACCTGTGCAGCTCCGCGGCGAGTTCGGCCTTCTCGTCGTCGACGAGAAATGCACCGATCTCCACGCGCCGGCCCGAGGCGCCGATCCACAGCCGCCGCGGGTACCAGCGCTCCGTACTGCGGGCCAGCTCCACCCGAACCCAGCCGCGCGCGAACTCGACACGCTGCTCGGGTCCGCCGCTGTCCGGGCAGCGTCCGCGGTCGCGCCCCTTCTCGACCGTGACGACCGACTCGCCGATCGACACGACCTCGCAGCGCTGCGCCGCGTGCGACACCAGGTAGAAGCAGGCGAACAACACCGCGAGCTCCAGGCCGGCGAATGGCAATACGAGCCAGAAACCTCGGGTCGCGAGCACCACCGACACCAACAGCAAGGGCACTGCGATCGCGCCCAAAAACATCATCGATTGACGCCAGGTCAACGATCGGTTGGGCCGGATCACCATCCGGCGCACCGCGCTGCCGGGGCATTTGTCGGAAATCACCATCGGTCAAGAGACTCTCAGCGACACCTCGCCATGTGCGTCGAGGCGGACTGGCTTCATGCCGGCTATTGCTTCCCGACCGAGAGGGTATCGCGGAGCATCCGGAGATCCAAGCAAATTTGAGGTAAATCAGTAAAAAAACTGTTTATGACATCTGGTTTCTCTAATATTAGCGTTTATTGATTCAGGTCATTTCTTTTTCCGCGAATGTCGGCCTCGTCGGCGTGCTGCACCCCCAGCGCGCCGCGGGTGCCAACGGGCGCGGCGAGGTCAGTCGGCCGGGCCAGTCCGGGTGGGTCAGCACACCCAGGCACGGGGTAGCGAGCCGATCGACCAGGGTCGCGACGTTCTCGTTCAGAAGCGCCATGCCGGGCTCGACCTGGGACCCGACCCAGCCGGCCAGGCGGACACCGCTGTCCCGAATCGCTTGCTCACTCAGCAACGCGTGATTGAGGCAGCCCAGTCGCAAACCGACGACCAGCAGCACCGGCAGATCGAGCATCCGGGCCAGGCCCGCGATGTCGAGCGAAGGGCTCAGCGGGACGCGCCAGCCGCCGGCTCCCTCGACGACCACGAAGTCATGGGTCGCGCGCAAGGCATCCAAGCCGGCCAGGATTCTCGACGCAGCGATCTCGATCCCCTGCGCTTCGGCGGCCAGGTGTGGTGCAACCGGGGATTCAAAACAATACGGATTGACCGCGGCGTAGGGCAGGTCCGACCCGCTCGCCGCGATCAGCGCCAAAGCATCGTCATTCTGCAATACACCGTCGTTCCATGCGGCGCCGGCGGCGACCGGCTTGAAGCCGACCGCGTGCACGCCCTGGACGCGCAGGTGTCGCAGCAGGGCGCGCGCGACAAAGGTCTTGCCGCAGCCGGTGTCAGTGCCGGTAATGAACAAGCCCCGGCTCATTCGGACCGCCGCAGTGCCTCGAGCGGCACCCGGGTCTCCGCGCCGACACGGCGTTGTGACGGGGCCCAGGCATGACCGTGGATCACCTCATAGCTGACCGGCAAGCGACCGTCGTCGTCACGGAAGCCCTGATAGGCGGCGCAGACCCGGGCGAAGCGCCCGCGCCCGGACAGGCCGCGCGGGCGCGATGCGTCGGCATTGCCGGCGCCGATGTCACGGATCTCGCGCATCAGCTGCATCGGCTCACTGTAGGTCAGGGTCATGCGCTCCACGTCCATCACCGGGTCGGCCAGCCCGGCCCGCATCAGCATGTCGCCGTAATCGTGCATGTCGATGAACTGATGCACATGCGGCGCCCCGTCGACCAGTGCCCAGGCGGCACGCAACTCGCGCAGCGTGTCCGGTCCGAAGGAAGTGAACAGGAACAGGCCGCCCGGCCTGAGAACGCGTGCGATATCGGCCATCGCCCGTGCGGGATCGGCGCTCCACTGCAGCGCCGCGTTGCTGAATACCAGGTCGACGCTCTGATCGCGCAGCGGCAGACCATCAAGATCCGCGCACAGACAGCGCGGCCGCCGCAACCAGCGCCCACGACGGCGGGCACGCTGCAGCATCGGCAGCGCCAAATCCAGCGCGATCACCTCGGCCTTCGTATAGCGGGTCATCAGCGCCTCGGTGGCGAGCCCGGTGCCGCAGCCTATATCCAGGATGCGCTTCGGCGCGATCCGCATGTAGTCGAGACGCTCGAGCATACGGCGGCCAATCTCGTGTTGCAGCACCGCGGTCGCATCATAGGATGCCGCGGCACGCCCGAAACTGCGCCGGACCTTGTCCTTGTCGAGCATCGGCGGCACCCCCGGGTTCATGCGGGCGCAGGCGCGCCGACCGCACGCAGCAACGCGTCCAGCGCGGCCTGCGAATGCGACAGGAATGGCGCATGTCCCGCCCCCGCGATCACTTCACTGCGCGCACCGGGGAGCAATCCCGGAATCCGCCGGCGCACGTCGAGCGGCACCAGCGTGTCCCGTGAACCGAACACCCAGTGGGCCGGACAGGCGAGCCGCTGCAGTTCGCCCCTCAGATCCGAGCCCAGCAATAGCTCGAGTCCCTGGGCGAGACCGTTGCGACTGGCCGGTGGGCGCTGCGCCAGCTCGGCGCGCAGCAGCTTGAGGGTCTCGCGCGCGTGCTCGTCGCCCCTGGCCTGGAGGCTCAGGAAGCGCAGCAGGGTCGCATTCGGATCTGCGGCCAGCGCGGCGGCAAACTGGCGAAAGGTGGCGATCGGCATCGCGCACGGCCAGTCGACGGCCTGAACAAAGCGCGGCGTGGCCGCCAGCAGCGTCAGGCCGCTGACGCGGCCCGGCGCGTCGAGAGCGGCCCGCATCGCGACCTGACCACCGAGGGACCAACCGACCCAATGGGCATGCGCCGGCGCCACCGAGAGGCACAAGCGGGCCCACTCGGTCAGATCGGCCGCGTCTGCGACCGGGCTCTCGCCATGGCCGGGCAGCTCCAGCACGGTCAGGCTGAAGCGCGCCTCGAGTGCGGGCATCAGTGGCTCCCAGACCGCGGCATTCATGCCCCAACCGTGAACCAGGACCAGGGGCGCGCCCTGTCCGACCCGATAGTGATAAAGGGTCATGCGGACAAGCCCGCTGCGGTGTCGCCCAGCACCTCGAGCAATGCGTCGACCTGCTCCGGTGTGTGTGCGGCCGACAGCGTGATACGCAGGCGTGCCCCGCCCTCGGGCACGGTCGGCGGCCGAATTGCCCCTACCAGTATCCCTTGCCGCGCCAGCGCCTCGCTCCAACGCGTCGCAAGCTTGCTGTCGCCGACCAGGATGGGTTGAATCGGGGTTCGGGACGACATCAGCTCGAGGCCGAGCTGGGCCGCGCCCCGCCGAAGCGATGGACCAGACCCTGCAGGCGTTCCCGTCGCCATTCCTCGTCGGCCGCGGCACGCAGTCCGCTGCGCGCCGCCTCGGCGATCGCCGGCGGCATCGCCGTGGTGTAGACGTAGGGCCGCGCGAACTGGATCAGGGTCTCGATCAACTCCGCGGAACCGGCAACGAACGCGCCGGCCGCCCCGATCGCCTTGCCCAGCGTGGCCATCAGAATCGGCGCCTGGCGCTGGTCCAGGCCCGCCGCGGCCAGGCTGCCGCGTCCCTGTGGCCCCAACACACCCAGGCCGTGCGCGTCGTCGACCATCAGCCAGGCATCGCCGCGCGCGCACGCCGCGGCCAGCTCGGTTAGCGGCGCCAGATCACCGTCCATGCTGAACACCCCGTCGGTGACAACCAGCTTGCGCCCGCCCACCCCCGGCAACTGGGACGCGAGCGAGCCGGAATCGGCGTGCGCATAGCGCCGGAGGCGCGCTCGCGACAGCAGCGCCCCGTCGATCAGCGATGCGTGATTCAGCCGATCCTCGAAAACGCTGTCGGTCCGCCCGAGCAGTGCCGCAATGACACCGAGATTGGCCATGTAGCCAGTGGAAAAAAGCAGCGCTCGGTCGCGCCCGGTGAACTCGGCCAGCTCCTCCTCGAGCGCATGATGGGCCCGGCTGTGACCGCAAATCAGATGTGCCGCCCCGCTGCCCACCCCGTAGCGATCGACGCCGCGCCGTGCCGCCTCCGCCAGGCGCGGGTCCGCGGCCAGTCCCAGGTAGTCGTTGGAGCAGAACGCGAGCATGCGCCGACCGTCCACCACGAGTTCCGGCCCCTGCGCCCCCTCGCTCACACGGCGCGCGCGGTAAAGGCCCTGCGCCCGGCGTTGCGCCAGTCTCTCGGACAGTCCCTTCATTGCATTGCTCGGGCACGCCCTGCGGGTCGGTCGGTGACGATCAGTGGCCGGGCCGGCAGCAGACCTGCCGGTCGGCGGCGAGCTGACCGCGGTCGATGTTCAGCCCGAGTCGCTGGAAAAGCTCGCGGTCGCGATCGGCGACCGGATTGTCCGTGGTCAACAACCGGTCCCCGTAGAAGATCGAGTTGGCGCCGGCGAGGAAACACAGGGCCTGCATCTCATCACTCATGTCCGTGCGGCCCGCCGACAGTCTGACATAGCTGCGCGGCATCAGGATGCGTGCCACCGCAATGCTGCGGACGAAATCGAGCGGATCGACAGCTGCCTTTCCATACAGCGGCGTACCTGCGATCTGCACCAGCATGTTGATCGGGACGGATTCCGGCTGTCTCGGCAGGTTGGCCAGCTCCTGCAACAGGCGCGCCCGGTCGCCACCACTCTCGCCCATACCCAGGATGCCGCCGGAACAGACGTT
>CBDTXT010000186.1:0-6359 GCA_965364465.1 uncultured Chromatiaceae bacterium | reverse complement strand
GGCCACAGCGGCCGCGGTGACCGGCGGCGGGCCCGCGTCACCGCCGGTCAGGCAGTCCGAACAGGACCAGATCGCAGCGATGATCGCCGGCCAGAGCACCTGGGTGGTGGTTGGCGCGTTCTTCCTGATCGGTCTCGGCCTCGCGTTCACGCCCTGCGTGTTTCCGATGATTCCGATTCTTTCCGGGATCATTACCGGACAGGGCAGCAACATCACCACCCGCAAGGCCTTCATGCTGTCGCTGGTCTATGTGCTCGCGATGGCGCTGACCTACACGGTGGCCGGCGTGTTCGCCGCACTGGCCGGGGAAAACTTGCAGGCAATGCTGCAGAACCCGATCGCGATCAGCGTCTTCGCGCTGGTGTTCGTCGCGCTGGCGATGTCGATGTTCGGCTTCTACGACCTGCAACTGCCTTCCAGCGTGCAGTCGAAACTGACCGAAATCAGCAATCGGCAGGAGGGTGGCAGCCTCGTCGGCGCCGGCATCATGGGCCTGCTGTCGGCCCTGATCGTCGGCCCCTGCGTCGCACCGCCGCTGGCGGGCGCCCTGATTTACATCGGCCAGACCGGCGACGCGGTGCTCGGCGGACTGGCGCTGTTCGCGATGTCCATGGGCATGGGGGCACCACTGATCGCGATCGGCACCTCGGCGGGCAAGCTGCTTCCGCGCGCCGGCGCCTGGATGGATGGGGTCAAGGCGGTATTCGGTGTGGTCATGCTCGGGGTTGCGATCTACCTGCTCGAGCGGGTTATTTCGCCGGTCACCGCGATGTTGCTCTGGGGCGCCCTGCTCATCGCCTCGTCGGTCTACATGGGCGCGCTGAGCCAACTGCCCGAGGGGGCCACCGGCTGGCGCAAGCTATGGAAGGGGCTCGGGCTGGTGCTACTGATCTATGGCGCCCTGTATCTGGTCGGTGTCGCGGCCAATGGCAAGAACACGCTGCAACCCCTGCGCGGCCTGTCCATCGGGGGCGGAGCCGGCACGGTCGAGGAGCACCCCGCTTTCAAGCGGATCAAGACTATCGACGACCTGAACAGCGAACTCGCCGCAGCCCGAGCACAGGGGAAGCCGGTCATGCTGGACTTCTACGCCGACTGGTGCGTCTACTGCATCCAGATGGAACGCGACACCTTCCCGGACCCGCAGGTCAGCGAGGCGATGAGTCAGCTGGTACTGCTGCAGGCGGACGTCACGGACAACGACGATGCCGACAAGGCATTGCAAAAACACATCGGCATCCCTGCCCCGCCGGCCATGATCTTTTGGGGTCCGGACGGCGAAGAGCGCAAACACCTGAGATTACTCGGCTTCATGGGGCCCGACGATTTCGCACCGCACTTGAGAGAGGCGCTTAAGTAGACCCAATGCAGATTCGCAACTATTTTCTGATCGCCGTCGGCGGCGCGATCATCGGCGCTGCCACCGGCTTCGCGCTGCGCGCGCTCGATACCGCGGGGCAACAAGACATGCAGTCGCCGGTGGAAACAGTGGAGCAGGTCGATGCGATCCCCGGCTTTTCCTACCCGGATCTGGACGGTCGCCAGCGCCACAGCAGCGAGTTTGCCGACAAGGTCATGGTGCTGAATTTCTGGGCGACATGGTGCGCACCTTGCCGCGAGGAAACCCCGGAGTTCGTCGCGCTGCAGGAGTCGTTCGCCGGCGACGTCCAGTTCATTGGTATCGCGATCGACGACGAGGACCCGGTCCGCGAGTTTGCCGATACCTTCAGCATGAATTACCCGGTCCTGCTGGGCGACATCGACGCGATTGAGCTGTCGCGGCGACTGGGCAACCGTTACGAGGGCCTGCCGTTCACCGTCGTTGCCGCCCCGGGTGGGAATGTCGTTCTGCGCCATGCCGGCGGCATCCAGCGGGACAAGCTGGAACCGATCCTGCTGGGCCTGACCAAGGCCGGCTGAGGCCCCGAAGCGGGACCGCAAGGGAATTTCATCCCTAGACAAGGGATAGGTATTGTTCGACAATTGTCGGCAACTTGCAGCCTTTTGTGCGCAAATGGCTGGATAGACAGTGCGGCGTCAGTCCCAGGCGCCAAAGGAACCGACGGTTAGATGGCGCGAATCCTTGTCCTCAACGGCCCCAACCTGAACCTGCTGGGTTCACGCGAGCCGGGGCTCTACGGACAAGACACCCTCGCCAGCATCGAGCAGCGACTCAGCGGACTTGCGGCGGGTCACGACCTGGTCTGTTTCCAGAGCAATGCCGAGTCGGAGCTGATCGACAGGATTCATCAGGCGGGGGCCGACGGGGTCGAGTTTGTCCTGATCAACCCCGCTGCGCTGACCCATACCAGCGTCGCGCTGCGCGACGCGCTGCTCGGGGTCGACATTCCGTTCATTGAAATACATCTCTCGAATGTGTTCGCGCGCGAACCCTTCCGGCACCACTCCTATCTGTCGGACATTGCGGTCGGCGTGATCAGCGGCCTTGGCGCCCAGGGGTACGAGCTCGCGCTGGCCGCCGCGTTGCGCAGACTGGCCGAGTGAACACCAGCAGAGATTCCGCGAATTCCGAGGAAACATCGCGATGGATATTCGAAAGGTAAAGAAGCTGATAGAGCTGCTCGAGGAGTCGGACGTCGCCGAGATCGAAATACACGAGGGCGAGGAGTCGGTGCGCATCAGCCGCGCAAGCAGCGTCGCCCCGAGCATGATCGCGGCACCGGTCGCAGTCCCCGCCAGCAGCGAGACAACGCCCCCGGCAGCCGCGAGCGCGGCGCAGAGCCCGCGCGAACCGGAAGGCCACGTCATACGCTCACCGATGGTCGGCACTTTCTACCGTGCGCCCTCGCCGGGTGCGAAGCCGTTTGTGACCGAGGGCCAATCAGTGTCCAACGGAGAGACCCTTTGCATCATCGAGGCGATGAAGATTCTGAACCAGATCGAATCGGACAAGACCGGTAAGGTGATCGAAATCCTGGTCGAGAACGGCCAGCCGGTCGAATATAACGAACCGCTGTTCGTGATCGACTGACCCATGCTGGAAAAGATCGTAATTGCCAACCGGGGTGAGATTGCGCTGCGTATTCTGCGCGCCTGCCGGGAACTGGGGATCAAAACAGTCGCGGTCCATTCGGAAGCAGACCGCGACCTGAAGCATGTGCGCCTCGCGGACGAATCGGTGTGTATCGGACCTGCTGCCTCCAGCGCGAGCTACCTGAACGTCCCGGCGATCATCAGCGCGGCCGAGGTCTGCGACGCCCAGGCAATCCACCCCGGTTACGGATTTCTTTCGGAGAACGCCGACTTTGCAGAGCGGGTCGAGCAGTCCGGGTTCATTTTCGTCGGCCCGCGTCCCGAGACCATCCGTTTGATGGGAGACAAGATCACCGCGATCGAGGCGATGAAAGCGGCGGGCGTACCGACCGTGCCCGGCTCCGACGGCCCCCTGAGCGACGACGAGAAACGCACGCTGAAGCTGGCCCACGAGATCGGTTACCCGGTAATCGTGAAAGCGGCCGGCGGCGGGGGCGGACGCGGTATGCGCGTGGTGCACTCCGAGGCCTCGCTGTTGAGTTCAGTCTCGCTGACCAGGGCCGAGGCCGGCGCAGCGTTCGGCAACGAAACGGTCTATATGGAGAAGTTCCTCGAGAATCCGCGCCACATCGAGTTCCAGGTGCTTGCCGACACCCATGGCAACGCGATTCATCTCGGCGAGCGCGATTGCTCCATGCAGCGTCGTCACCAGAAAGTGGTCGAAGAAGCGCCGGGACCCGGCATCACCGAGGAGCAGCGCGAACGCATCGGTGAGCGGTGTGCCGAGGCCTGCCGGCAGATCAACTATCGGGGCGCCGGCACGTTCGAATTCCTGTACGAGAACGACGAGTTCTATTTCATCGAGATGAACACGCGCGTGCAGGTCGAGCATCCGGTTACCGAAATGATTACCGGGGTGGACATCGTCAAGGAGCAGTTGCTCATCGCCAGTGGCGAGCATCTCAGCTACACACAGGACCAGGTGCAGATCCGTGGCCATGCGATCGAATGCCGCATCAACGCCGAAGATCCGTCGAATTTCATGCCCAGCCCCGGCAACATCGACCAGTTGCATATACCCGGCGGCCCCGGGGTACGGATCGACACCCATTTGTACAATGGCTACCGTGTCCCGCCGTACTATGACTCGATGATCGGCAAACTGATCACCCATGGTGAGACGCGCGCGGTTGCGATCGCGCGCATGCGCACCGCGCTGTCGGAAATGGTGATTGACGGCATCAAGAGCAACATCCCGCTGCAGGCCGAGATCATGGATGACCCGAATTTTCGGGCAGGGGGCACGAACATCCATTATCTCGAGAAAAAGCTCGGTCTCTGACGCGCTGGCCTGCCGAGCGGGTGCAGGGTCTGGCGTTCGATCCTACCCGCCCGATCAATCTGGCTGTACCAATGTGGCTCCAAGCACACCTGACCGTTGAAAAATCACGCGCCCCACTGATCGAACGACTGTTCGAGGATCTCGGCGCCGTCGCGGTGACGCTCGGTGATGCCGGCGATGAGCCCATGCTCGAGCCGGCTCCGGGCGAGACGCCGCTTTGGCAGGCAACACGGGTCAGCGGCCTCTTCGAGGGGGCATGCGACCCGGACGCCTTGCGCAGTCAGGTCACCCAGGCGCTGGCAGTCGACGTAGGCCGCGCCCTGTCGCTGGAGTTTCTGGCAGACCGGGACTGGGAGCGGGCATGGATGGACAGGTTCAGGCCGATGCGCTTCGGCGAGCGCCTCTGGATCCGACCCAGCGGCACCGAAATCGATCAGGAGGACGCGGTGATCGTCGACCTGGACCCGGGACTCGCATTCGGTACGGGCACCCACCCGACCACGGCACTCTGTCTCGAGTGGCTGGACGCGCAGGATCTCGCCGGGAAACGCGTGATCGACTTCGGTTGCGGCTCGGGGATACTGGCGATTGCCGCGCTGAAGCTCGGCGCACGCGATGTCGTCGCGGTCGACCACGACCCGCAGGCCGTGCTGGCGACGCGGGACAACGCGGCACGCAATCGAGTAGACGATCGCATCAGCGTGGTGCACAGCGCGGATTTCGTGCCGCATGCCGTGGAACTTGTCGTGGCGAATATCCTTGCCAATGTACTGATCGATTTGGCGCCACGGATTCTGGAGATGGTCCGGCCCGGTGGGCGCCTGCTGTTGTCCGGGATATTGCACGATCAGGCCGCTGCCGTGATGCAGGCGTTCGCGCGGACTGTTGAATTCGATCCGATGGCGACTCGACAAGACTGGGTGCTGCTTGCCGGCACCAGATGCCATTGATTACCCGCTGCCCGAAATGCGATGCACGCTACGATGTGGACCCGGATGCGCTGCTGAGGGTCGATGGCAGGGCACTCTGTTTCCGCTGCGGGAGCCTCTTCGATGCGCTGGCCGAAGAACCCCTCGCGGTCGACGTGCAGGATGGCACACCTTCCCGACCTATCGTGATACTCAATCAGCGATCGCTGCTTTCCGCAGAACCCGACCCGACAGACGGACCTGGCGAACTGCCATTCGAAATGCCGGCAGACCTGCCAAGGCTCAAGCCCGCTACGAACAGCGCACTCGATATCGACCAGGCCCTGGGTCAGCAAACAAGGTCGCGCGGGCCCTGGCAAGGGACGCTCGTCCTGCTGCTCGTGGTTACGCTGTTATTGCAGATCGGATGGCAATATCGCACTGCGCTGGTGCAACATTTTCCCGTACTCGAGGCACTCTGTGCCCATATCGCATGTCGACCGCCCGTCGTCCACGCGCCCGACAAGTTCGAGATCTTGCAGCGCTCTATCGGGCCGACGCTCAACGAGCCCGGCTCGCTGACCCTGAAAGTCCGGGTGCGCAACACCGCACAGGCTGCACAGACCCTGCCGGACATGCAACTGTCGTTGCTGGACAGCAGGGGCAGCGTAATGATTCGTCGGCGTCTTTCCCCGGGTGATTACATGTTCCCCTCGCCACCCGGCGAGCGGCGGGTCGCTCCCGGCGAAGTGTTCACTATCGAGTTGGATTTTGATGATCCGGGCCACTCGCTCACCGGTTTCATGATCGACTTTTTCTGACGACAAATTGTCAAAATCGGCGCTTGCCTGGATATCATTTCCGCGTAACATAGCTCGCCCCCGACGGCCCAAAGACCGGTTGCAAATCCGGCCCGGACAGCAGCACCAGATCCTCTCGGTTGCGCGGGTAGACGTTTTCCGTTTCCGACTCACTACGCAGCAGGTTTGCAGGGGCCTCCAGAAATAGTGCGCATCGGTCAATACGAGCTAGACAACCTCCTCGTCGTCGCACCGATGGCGGGCGTCACCGACCGGCCGTTCCGGTCGCTTTGCCGACGTCTCGGGGCGGGCCTG
>CBDTXT010000185.1:0-6372 GCA_965364465.1 uncultured Chromatiaceae bacterium | reverse complement strand
AAACGCACCCCGCCGGACCGGCCGGCGACCGGCAAGGTGATCGACCACGAGCGCCTCGACCATGTGGTCGCGGCGGCCCGGCGCGCCCGCGAGGAGCGCGAGCAGGGTTATCGCGAACAGGCACTGAAACTTTTCCCGTGGGTCTGCGGACGCTGCGCCCGCCACTTCGATCGCGCCAACCTGCGCGAACTCACGGTCCACCATCGCGACCACGACCACGACAACAATCCGAGCGACGGCAGCAACTGGGAACTGCTGTGCCTGTACTGCCACGACAACGAACACCAGCGCTACGAAGAACACCTGGCAGCCGGTGGCCGGCGCGGCAACGGCGCCGCGGACACCACACAGACCACGCATCGACCGTTCGAGACGCTCGCCTCGCTGCTCAAGCGGGACGACTGAAACGGCACGACCCCGCGACGGACCTCGTCGGTCCGGCCGCTTGATCCTCGGCAGTTCACGTTGGCTTCAAAACCCTTATCCTACGGGATTGAAGATTCAGCACAGCCGCCTTGCGGGCTACCAGGGGAAAAGACTTCATGGCCTACGACACCGCGGACATCCGCAACATCGCCCTCGTCGGGCACGCCGCTGCCGGCAAGACCACGCTGACCGAGGCCCTGCTGGCCGCCGCGGGTCGGATTGACGCCGTCGGTAACGTCGCCAGGGGAAACACGGTCAGCGACTACGATGCACTGGAGAAGGACAAGGGTCACTCGCTGGACAGCGCGCTCGTGTCGTTCGACTGGGGGGGCTGCCACATCAACCTGCTCGATACGCCCGGCGCGCCGGATTACCTGGGCAAGGCCGTCGCGGTCCTGCCCGCGGTCGAGACCGCCGCGGTCGTTGTGAACGCGCGTGAGGGCATCGAGTCGGTCACCACCCGAATGATGACCCGGGCCGCCGAACGCGGCCTGTGCCGGCTGATCATCGTCAACCGCATCGACGCCGAAGACGCCGACCTGCCCGCGCTGCTCGAAGAACTGCAGCAGGTGTTCGGCCGCGAGTGCCTGCCGTTGAACCTGCCGGCCGGCAACGCGAGCCGGGTCGTGGACTGTTTTTTCAATCCCACCGGCGACAGCGATTTCTCGAGCGTCGCGACCGCCCATCAGGCCCTGATCGACCAGGTGGTCGAGGTCGACGAGGAGCTGATGGGTCTGTACCTCGAGCAGGGCCAGGAACTCGCGCCGGAGCAGCTGCATGCCCCGTTCGAGCAGGCATTGCGCGAGGGCCACCTGATCCCGGTGTGCTTCGTCTCCGCGCAGACCGGTGCCGGGGTCGCCGAACTGCTCGACGTGGTGACCCGGCTGGCCCCGAATCCGGCCGAGGGCAACCCGCCGCAGTGCCTGATCGGCGAGGGAGAGCAGGCCCGCCCCTACGAGGTGACACCGGACCGGGCCAGGCATGTCGTCGCACATGTGTTCAAGGTGATGTTCGACCCGTTCGTCGGCAAGCTCGCGCTGTTCCGGATCCACCAGGGCACCGTCACGAAGGACAGTCAGCTGTACATCGGCGACGGCCGCAAACCCTTCAAGGTCGGCCATCTGTTCACGCTGTTCGGCCAGGAGCACCCGGAGGTCGAGAACGGCATACCGGGCGATATCCGGGCCGTGGCCAAGGTCGACGAGATCCACCCGGACGCGATCCTGCACGACTCGCACGACGAGGATTTCCTGCACCTGCAGCCGTCGCGTTTCCCACTGCCGGTGGCCGGCCTGGCGATCCGCGTGCAACGCACCCAGGACGAGCAGCGCCTCGCCGAGGCGCTGCACAAACTGCTGGAGGAAGACCCCTGCCTCGAACTCGAGTCCAACCAGACCACGCGCGAGACCGTGCTGCGCGGCCTGTCGGAGCTGCACCTGAACACCGCGCTGGAGCAGCTCAAGGCCCGCTACCGGATCGCGCTCGACACCAGCAAGCCGAGCGTTGCCTATCGCGAGACCATCACCCGGCCGGCGACCGGCCAATACCGGCACAAGAAGCAGACCGGCGGCGCCGGCCAGTTCGGCGAGGTCATGCTGCAGATCGAACCGCTGCCGCGCGGCAGCGGCTTTCAGTTCCGCTCGGCCGTGGTCGGCGGCGCGATCCCCGGGTCGCTGATCCCAGCGGTCGAAAAAGGGGTGCGCGAGGCGCTCGCGGCCGGCGCGATCGCCGGCTACCCGATCGTGGACCTGAAGGTCGTCGTGACCGATGGCAAGCACCACCCGGTCGACTCGAAGGAGATTGCGTTCGTCATGGCCGGGCGCAAGGCGCTGCTCGCCGCGGCGCGCGAGGCACAGCCGGTGGTGATGGAACCGATCGTCGACCTCGAGGTCAAGGTGCCGCAGGACGCGATGGGCAGCGTGACCGGCGACCTGGCGGGGCGCCGTGGTCGGGTGCTCGGCACGCGGGCCCTGCCGCACGGGCACATCGTCGTGCAGGGGCAGGCCCCGCTCGGAGAGCTCGACGACTACCCGGAGCGGCTCAAGGCGATGACCGGCGGCAGCGCCAGCTACACGCTCGAACTCGCCCAGTACGAGCCGGTGCCGGACGGGCTGCAGCGCGCGCTGTCCGGCGCGTTTCGACGCGGCGCGGACGACGACTGACGCGCGGCACGGCCCGCGCTCAATCCGCGGCGATCGGCAGCAGCGCTTCCAGCGCGTGGCGCATCGCCAGGCGCAGCACCCGGTTGTTGTTCAGGTCGCCGACATAGATGTAGTCATCGGACAGGTCGACCGTGTGTGCATAGGCCAGCGGGATGTCGCGGGTCGGGACCTGCTCGCCGGGCAGTCCGCCTTTCGAGTCCGGGTTCCCATAGGTCCCGAAACGCAGGATTTCGTTGCCCGCATTGTCGATCAGCGTCACCGTCTGTGAAATCGCGGTCGGGTACAGGATGCGTCCGTAGCCGTCGAGACCGAAACTGGCCGGCTGGCGCGCGGCGGTCATGCCGAACGGGACGTCGTAGACCTTCGACGGGGCGCGCGGTGCGTTCGGAAAGCGATTGCCGCCGGGCGGCGCGGTCGGCGCGAACTTGTGGATGCGCGAGATCAGCGGTGCCCGCCGCGCGGTCTTGTAGAACGGGTCGGACGCATAGCCGGCCGGTATCTCGCTCGGCGGACCGTCGTAGATCGCGACATAGACGTTGCCCTGCAGGTCGACCCGTGGGCTGCTCGCGGGCCTGGTGTCGAGCACGATCGGCACCCAGGGCGTGCGCGCCTCGTTGCGATCGAAATACTTCAGGTTCAGGTCCTTCGTGGTCCCGAGCCCGCCGGTGACCGCGAGGCTGCCGTCCGGCGCGACGTCGAATCCGGTATCCGCGTGTCCGGTGCGGATGAACCAGCCGTAGTACAGCTCTTCGGTCACGCGGTTGGTGCCGGCGGCGGTGTCGACCGGTTCGTAGTATCCCGGACTGTCCAGGGCCCAGCGTTCGATCGGGCCCCGGCTGGTCCCGCCGCGCGCGTACAGGTAGCGGTTGCGTTCGTCGATCGCGATACTGCCGGCGACCAGCTTGCTGTCACCGCCGATCAGGCAGCGCTCGAACACCGGGTCGGCCCAGTCGTCGACCCTGAACAGGGTGTTGAACGCGTCCGTGACATACAGGGTCTCGGTCTGCGCATCGACATGCACGCTGTTGATCGCGAGATTCTTCTGCCGGTTGAGCTCGGCGAAGTCGCGCTCCAGTACCAGCCCCGCGGGGCCGTCGCGGAAGATCTTGACCGGCGCCGACGGGTAGCTGACCCATACCCGGGACTCGTCGCCCTGCCCCGCGATCTTCACGTCCGTACTGTCCGGCGCGTTCGTGATTCGCGCGATGAACACGGTGTCCGACGGTGTCGTGTCGCGACGCCAGTCGTCGAACCTGTGCAACAGGACCTCGCCCTTGACCGCGTGGGTCTCCCGCGTGGTCACGTACATCACGCCCCCCGCACCGACCGCGACATTGTCCGGGAAGCCGACGGGGATGCCGCGAATCACCTCGCCCGCACCAGACAGCACCAGCACCCGGGCATTCATGCGATCGCAGACGAAGACATTGCCGTCGGCGTCGAGCGCGAGCCCGTGCAACTGTGAGAACCCCTTCTTGCGATCGACCCCGGCCGATTTCCCGACCGTGGCGCGCTGATCGTAGAACACCGTGGCACTGCCGGTGGCCCGGTCGACCTTGAACACCTGCCCGTCGTGGTAGAAGTTGCCGGGGTCGTCGAAGCCCGCGGGATCGTACAGCGAGCTGACGTAGACGTGGCCGCCGTCGTTGCTCAGCGCAGTGTAGAAGTTGCCCCCGACGCGCGGCCGTTTTCCGCCGGGCAGCGCCGGCGAACGGATCAGCCGGCCGAGCCTCGAGCGCGCCGGGATCGTGCCGTCGGTGTTGAAGCGCTGCAGCAGCAGCGGCCCCTCACCCCTCCCCTGGGTCGTCATAACCGTCAGCCGCTGCGTATCGCGCGGGTCCGCCAGCAGCGAGCCGGTATGGGCCCGGTGGGGGTGGACCAGGTACGACCGGGTCATCGTCGGCTGCCAGCTGACGTCGGAGAATAGCGGCGCATAGCTGCCGTCCGCCTTGACGCGAATGCCCCAGTCGGCGACGTCCGCCTCGCGGTGACCCGCCGGGAACGGGAAAACGGTCTTGATGTAGTTCCCGGCCGCGTCGTACTGGCGGATCATCGGCGAACCCAGCGGGCCCGAGTTCGCGTACAGATAGACCTTGCCGTCCCGCTTCGCGTCGATCGCCTGGGTCATGCTCCAGGCATAGTGATCGTTTTCACCGTTCTCGTAGGAAAACCAACCGTAGGGGTCGCCGCCGACGATCGCGTCCCTCGCGACACCGGTGCCGACCCGGATCCGCACCGCCAGCCTGGCGGGGTCTGCGACTGCGGCGCCGTAATCGTCGCGTCCGTCCCAGAGCAGTTCCTGGACCAGCGAACCCGGGGCCAGCGGCGCGGGCGGGTCGGCGCCGAGCAGGCCGGCGGCGAGATGGCGCACGACGCGTGCGCTCGACCGGTCGACGATCGCAACCTCGACGTCGCTGTGACGATCGAGCGCGAACGCAATGCGCCACGCGTCGGGAGCCACCCGCTCCAGGCTCGGCGCATCGGCCCAGTCGACCGCGTGCGCGGCCAGTGCCGCCAGACCGCACAAGGCGCTGACAAGCAGCCCCTGCAAAACCTTTAGCTTCCGATCCCGGTAGTTCATCGGCCTTCGCCAGTCCTGCCCCGTTGGTCGCTGCGACACCCGTTCGCCCGGCCCGCGTCACCGGCCATCGCGATCCCGGTGAACCGGCACCGCCCGGCGGTCGGGCGTCCTGTATAGTTTCGCATCAAATCGCCGGCGCCGTGGCATGCCTGCCCGCGCGGCCGGCGATGTCCCTGGACGCGCGCGCCGGCAAGGTCACGATGCGGATCTGCCCGTGCGCCGTCGCATGTGCGAGGTATCGATATGCGCTCGAATGCTGTGTCGCCCCGCGGCCAGGCCGATCACCACCGGGTGCTGCGACGTTTCACCTGGAGCGCCGCGGCGATCCTGCTGTTCGGCAGCCTGGGCTTTCTCGGGATTGCCGACCAGGTCATCGAGGGTCAAACGCTACGCATGGATCAGCGCATCCTGATGGCGATGCGGATGCCCGGCGCACCGGACCAGCCGATCGGGCCGGCATGGCTCCAGGAAGGCTTTCGGGATTTCACCGGGCTCGGCGGGACCGGGGTGCTGGGGCTGCTCAGCATCGCGACGCTCGGCTACCTGTGGCTGATGGGGATGCGGCGGGCGGCGCTCCACCTGTTGATCGCGGTGGTCGGCGGCCTGCTGGTGAGCCTGGCACTGAAGGCCGGCTTCCACCGCCCGCGGCCCGATCTGATCTCGCATGGCTCGCTGGTCTACACCTCGAGCTTTCCGAGCGGCCACTCGATGCTCTCGGCGATCGTCTATCTCACCGGGGGCGCGATGCTGGCGCTGATCCACCGGCGCCGCGCCGTGCGGCTGTTCATCCTGGCCTGCGCGGCACTGGCGACCTTGCTGGTCGGCGTCAGCCGCGTCTACCTCGGCGTCCACTGGCCCACCGACGTCCTCGCCGGCTGGGCGATAGGCGCCGCCTGGGCGGCCCTGTGCTGGTTGATCGTGCAGCGCGTCGGGACCCGTGACCCGGCGGATGCAGCGACGACGGCGGCCCCGCCCGGACAGGATCGGGCGGATACCGACCCCCCGGTGTGAACAGCGAGCGGCCGCGCCGGCCCGGACCGTTCAGGTGTTGCTGTCCCACATCACGTTGCACTCGGCCTTGACCGCGGCGCGCAGCAGTTCGATCAACGGCAGGGCCCGGTGTGCGAGGCTGACCGCGGCTTCGGCATCTTCGGCCTCGCCGGAGGCGGATGGTGCAGGCTCGGGCAGGTGCCCGCGCGCCTC
>CBDTXT010000184.1:0-6377 GCA_965364465.1 uncultured Chromatiaceae bacterium | reverse complement strand
ATCGATCGTTGATGTCTCCCTCGCCAATCCTCGCTGGGTGCATACAGGACGGGCAGGTATCGAGGCCGCCTACAGGGAATACCACGAATTCGTCTCGCAAGACCTCGAGGCCGCCCTGCGACACGCGCAGGCGGCAGTGAGTGCCTGGCCCGGCCAATGGAGCTATCATATGCAGCTCGCACAAGTCCTGAAAAAGCTCGGTCAAATCGACCAGGCGCAAAAGGCACTCGAGCAGGCGGCCCGCGTGGCTGGCAATGAATCACAACAGCAGCAGACCGCCGAACTCCGTGACAGCCTGGTAACCGGCCCACCGTCTTGACCCCGAAGTGACGTGACCACACCCCACATCGATCTCAGCATCATCCTGCCGGCCCTGAACGAGAGTGCGAGCCTGGCAAGCCTGCTGCCAGCGCTGAAATCCGCGTTTCCGGATGCCGAGATCATCGTGGTCGACGACAACTCGTCGGACGGTACTGCCGACGTGTGCGCCCGCTGCGGTTGCCGGGTCATCGCAAATCCGTATCGCATGGGCAACGGCGCCGCGATCAAGCGCGGGGTGCAGGCGGCCGGCGGCCGGACACTCGCGATGCTGGACGCCGACGGTCAGCACACCGCTGCACATCTGCAGCAGCTATGGGCACGCTTCGCATCCGAAGACCTGGACATGGTCATCGGCGCACGACGTGGCGGCGATCATGCCAGCCCGTTCCGTCGCTTCGGCAACTTTGCGTTCAACCGCCTGGCGAGCTGGATGACCGGACAGAAGATCAGCGACCTGACCAGCGGACTGAGGATCTGTCGCGCGGAGAGATTCCGGGAGTTTCTACACCTGTTGCCGAACGGGTTTTCCTACCCGACCACCAGCACGATGGCCTTCTTCCGCTCCGGCTACACGGTGGCCTACGAGCCGATCGACGTGCTGCAACGCCGGGGACGCAGCCATCTGAAGATATGGCGCGAGGGGGCACGCTTCCTCGTGATCATTTTCAAGATCGGCGCACTCTACTCACCGCTCAAGCTGTTCGCGCCGGTCAGCGCGTTCCTGTTCCTCGCCGCCACGCTGGTCTACGCGTTCACCTACCTCGAGAACGGTCGATTCACCAACATGAGCGCGCTGCTCTACATGACCTCATTGCTGACCTTCCTGATCGGCATCGTGTCGGAACAGATCACCAGCCTGATGTTCGCGCATCGCGACCGCGACTGAGCGGACCCCGGCGTCAGGCGGCACCGACCTCGGCGGCTTGGCTACTTAATTCTGGACCAGCCAGGTGTTCGCGCGTTCCACATCCTGATAATTGAGCGTGCCCGCCGCCTGGCGCAGTGACAGCAGATTCAGGATGTACGCATAGCGCGTGATGGCCAGGTCGCGCCTCGCACGGAACAGTTCGCTTTGCCGGTTCAGCACGTCGACCAGGGTGCGGGTACCGACCTCGAAGCCCGCCTCGGTTGCCTCCAGCGCACTGGTCGCCGAGACGACCGCCGCCTCCAGGGCCTCCACCCGGCTCATCGTGGCCAGCGCCCCGCGGTAGGCGTTTCGCACCTGTGTCTGGACCGCCCGGCGGCGCTGTTCCAGCACCTCCTGCGCGGCCTGGTACTGATAGCGTGCCTGGCGAGTCGCCGCGGCGACCCCGCCCCCGGTGTAGAGCGGCAGACTCAGCTGCAGGCCGACCAGCGCGTCGTCGATATCCGACCCGAACTGGGCATCACTGCGCGCCACATTATACGAGCCCACGAGGTCCACCGCCGGCGAATCGCCCGCATCCTGGCGCTCGATCTCCTTCTTCGCAATCTCCGCGTCGTACTTGGCCGAGATGATGCCCGGGTTGGTGGCCAGCGCCATCGCGGTCCACTCGTCGAGACTTGCCGGATCGGGCGGCCGCAGCACGACGCCCGGTTCCAGCTCGGCCAGCTTTCCGATCGGCTGACCGGTGATCTCGGCCAGGGACTCCTTCGCATCGTCCAGGTCGTTCTGCGCGACGATCAGTTCGGCACGCGACTGATCGTAACGCGCCTTTGCCTCGTCGACATCGGTGATCGCGATCAGGCCCACGTCGAAGCGCTGCCTCGCCTGGTCGAGCTGACGGCCGATCGCCTTCAGGTTGGCCTCGGAAAAGGTCAGGGTATCCTCTGCCGCCAGCACATCGAAATAGGCCTCGGTAACCCGCACGATCAGGTCCTGCTCCGCCGTCGTGTAGTCCACATAGGCGCGGGCGACCTGATCGTCCGCCTGCTCGCGCTGGATCAATAGATCCTTGCGATACAGGGGTTGTGTCAGCTGCACCCCAATGTTGCCGCTCGGGAAATCGTCTCGGTACGAACCGAGGTTCGAGCTCCTAACGTCACGACTGTTGTAATAGCCGTCGCCCACGATCGCGACGTAAGGCAGGAGCTGCGACTGGGCGAGTGGCCGGGCCTCGAGGTTGGCATCGCGTGTCGCCTGGGCCGCGCGCAGGTTGGGGTCGTTGGCCGTGGCGACCTGATAGACCGCCAGCAGATCCTCGGCCGACACGCCGTGCATACCGAGCGCCAGGGTAATCGCCAATGCGACGCGCTTCATCGTCTGTGTTTCCTGCTCAATCCCGATGCGCGAGACTATAACAGAAACTTATGGTCGCCATGGCACGACGCTCAGCGTGCCGCGGTGTCCGTATTCGGCATCGAGGGCACCAGCAATTCGGGGTCGATGCGTCGGTCACGCAGGTTCATCCGCCAGTCCAGATGGGCCCCGGTGACCCGTCCGGTGGCTCCCACCTCGGCGATAAGGTCCCCCTGCTCGACCCGATCACCGTCTGCGACGTGGAGTTTGTGCAGATGCAGAAAACTCGAGGTCAGCTTATGGCCGTGATCGATGATCAGCGTGCCGCCGGAGAAGAACAGGTCGGGCTCGGCCAGCGTCACGATACCGGCCGCCGGTGCCCGCACCGGGGTGCCGACCGGGGCCGCGACGTCGACACCGAAATGCGGCCGCCGCGGCTTGCCGTTGAGGACCCGCTGACTGCCGTAGACGCCGGTGATCGGCCCGATGACCGGCCACACGAAGCCGCCGCGGAAGTCCTGGCGATCGTCATCCCGGGCGCGCGCCTTGCCGACCGCGGCCGCGTCACGGCGGATACGGGCCAGGTCTTCGGGACTGCGCGGCGTCACCTTGCTCTTGGGCAGGCCGTCGATACGCTGGATGCGATACTCGCGCGCAGCGACCTCGAGTTCGCGTTCCTGCACCGTACCGTCCGGCAAGCTGATGCGCAGCCGCGAGGTGGGCGGCGCGTCGCGCGTGAAGCCGAGCAGGAATTCCCCCCGATCGCTGACGCGCAGCGCCACGCCATCCTGCGTTACCCGGCTGCCCGGCGGGGCCTTGCCGTAGACCATTCCCCCCTGGACCAATTCGCCGGACAGCGTGTAGGGCGGATCGGCAGCAGCGATCACGCCGCCCGGGAACGCGGAACAAAAGACAATCACGAGCAACCATTGGATGGGCAACAACACACGACCTCCCGCTGTGACAAGGCAAGACCATGACGGGCGCCGATCCGGGTTTGCTAAACTGTTGCGATGCCGCAAAGCCACGACCAGATGCCCCGCCTGCGCTCCGCAGTCTACACCTGGTCGGAAGTAATCCAAATGATCGCGCGGCATCGCCGCGAGTTGCTGGCCGCCAACCTGGTGGCCGTGCTCGGCGCACTGGCCGCGGTGCCGGTGCCCTTGTTGATCCCGCTGTTGGTCGACGAAGTGCTGCTCGATCGACCGGGCAAGGCCGTCGCCCTGATGAACGACCTGTTCCCGAGCGCCTGGCACGGCCCGATCCTCTACATCTCGGCGGTGCTCGTGCTGACGCTGCTGCTGCGCATCCTCACACTGATCTTCAACGTCTGGCAGACACGCGAATTCACGCTGATCGCGAAGGACGTGATCTACGACATCCGCCGGACCCTGCTGCATCGGCTCGAGCGCTTCTCGATGGCCGAGTACGAGACGCTCGGCAGCAGCACCGTGGCCTCACACCTGGTGACCGACCTCGACGCGATCGACCAGTTCGTGAGCCAGACCACCAGCAAGTTCATCGTCGCGCTGTTGAGCGTGCTCGGGACCGCGATCGTGCTGCTCTGGATGCACTGGCAGCTCGCGCTGTTCATCCTGCTGCTGAACCCGGTGGTGATCTATCTGACCACGGTGTTCGGCCGCCGGGTCAAGCGGCTGAAGGCGCGGGAGAACAGCGCTTATCAAGTGTTTCAGGAGTCGCTGGCCGAGACACTGGACGCCATTCAGCAGATCCGCGCGAGCAATCGCGAGCGACATTACGTGCAGCGGGTCATCGACGCGGCCGGCCGCATCCGCGACCGCTCGGCGAGTTTCACCTGGAAGAGCGACGCGGCCAATCGGCTGTCTTTCATGGTGTTTCTGTTCGGCTTCGACATCTTTCGCGCGCTGTCGATGTTCATGGTCCTGTTCTCCGACCTGACCATCGGCGAGATGCTGGCGGTCTATGCCTACCTGTGGTTCATGATGACCCCGGTCCAGGAGATCCTGAACATCCAGTACGCCTATCTCGCGGCCAAGGCCGCGCTGTCGCGCATCAATCAATTGATGGACGTCGGACTGGAGCCCAGTTATCCGAACCGGAAGAACCCGTTCAGCGGCGTCCAGACGACCAGCATCCGGGTCGAAAACGTTCGTTTTCGCTACGGTGACGGGCCGCTGGTACTGAACGACCTCAATCTTTTCGTCCGCGCCGGCGAGAAGGTCGCGCTGGTCGGGGCCAGCGGGGGCGGCAAGACCACGCTGGTGCAGGTACTGCTCGGGCTGTATCCGCCCGAACAGGGCGAGGTTTACTTCGACGAGGTGCCGGTCACGCAGATCGGCCTCGACGTCGTGCGCGACAATGTCGCGACCGTGTTGCAGCATCCGGCATTGTTCAACGACAGCGTGCGCAACAACCTGACGCTGGGCCGGCCGGCGGCGGAGGATCACCTCTGGCACGCGCTCGATGTCGCACAACTGTCCGATGTAATCCGCGGCCTGGCGGACGGGCTGGACACGCGCGTCGGGCGCGACGGCATCCGTCTGTCCGGTGGCCAGAGGCAGCGGCTCGCGGTGGCGCGCATGGTGCTCAGCGACCCGAAGATCGTGATCCTGGACGAGGCAACTTCAGCGCTGGACACGACCACCGAACAGCGGCTGCACCTGGCGCTGCAGGCGTTCCTGCGCGGCCGCACCACGCTGATCATCGCCCACCGGCTCAGTGCGGTCCGCCAGGCCGACCGTGCCCTGGTGTTCGAGGACGGCCGCATCGTCGAAGAGGGCAGCCACGACGACCTGCTGCGCAAAGACGGTCTGTACGCCAGTCTCTATCGGCACGCCGATTCCTGAGGAACAGCGCGGTGCCTCTGCTCGCAAGCCCCTTTCGTCCTGCCTGGTGGCTGCGCGGCGAGCATGCCCAGACGCTGTGGCCGGCCTTCTTCCGGCGACGGCCGGCGCTCGCCATTCAATGGCAACGCCTGGAACTCGACGACGGCGACTTTCTCGACCTGGCCTGGTCCGGACCGACGGACGCACCGGTCGTGCTGTTCTTTCACGGCCTGCAGGGCAGCATCCGCTCGCACTACGCGGCCGGCATCATGCGCGGCTTGAACCGGCGGGGCTTCCGCGTCTGCCTGATGCACTTTCGTGGCTGCGGCAGGGAACCCAACCGGCTGCCGATCAGTTATCACAGCGGCAAGACCGACGATCCGCAACGTGTGCTCGAACACGTCACCAAGCAGACCGGGTCGCCACCGGTCGGCGCAGTCGGCGTGTCGCTCGGCGGCAACGTGCTGCTCAAGTGGCTCGGCGAGCAGGGCAGCGCGTCGCCGCTGCGGCGCGCGGTCGCGATCTCGGTGCCGTTTCGTCTGGATGCGGCAGCGGACCGCCTGGAACGGGGGCTGTCACGGCTTTACCAACGCCATCTCGTGAAGAGCCTGCAGCAGGCCTACCGGGAAAAATTCAGCCGCATCCGCTCGCCGCTCGCCATCGATGTGCAGCGACTCGATACCTTCCGCCTGTTCGACGACCAGGTGACCGCCGCGTTGCACGGCTTCGACGGTGTGGACGACTATTACGCACGTTGCAGCAGCCGGCAGTTCATCCCCGCGATCCGGGTGCCCACGCTGATCCTGCATGCGCGCAACGACCCGTTCATGTTCCCCGGCACAGTGCCGCGGCCGAACGAGTTGCCGGACAACGTCTGGCTCGAACTGCCCGACGACGGCGGTCATGTCGGCTTCGTCGGCGGCCGCCTGCCCGGGCGGGCCGACTACTATATGGACCGACGTGTCGCGGAGTGGATCGGCGCCGGCCGCTGACCGCCGCGGCCTGGGAACCCCCCCGCCGGCGGCCGGTTC
>CBDTXT010000183.1:0-6379 GCA_965364465.1 uncultured Chromatiaceae bacterium | reverse complement strand
GGCGGGAGTTTGCGGGACTACAGGTACTCGTGCCGCCGGTGAGTGCGGCGACCGGGCAGCTTTTCGAGCAGGAACGGGCACGAACAGCGGCTGATCTGCCGCTGGTGACGGCGAGCGGGGGAAGTCGGCTCGCGCTCGCCGCTGCGGACGTGGTGCTGACCGCGTCCGGTACCGCGACGCTGGAGGGCCTGTTGAGCAAGCGGCCGATGGTCGTCGGCTACAAGGTCAGTGCGGCTACCTACCATGCGGCGCGTTTACTGCGGCTGGTCAAGGTGGAGCACGTGGCGATGGCCAACCTGCTGGCCGGAGAGCGCCTGGCACCGGAACGGATACAGGGTGATTGCGAGCCGGAACAACTGTTGCCGCCGCTGCGCCGGTTCTTCCGGCAGCCGGCGCTGCGCGAGCAGGTAGCCGAGCGCTACCGAGACATCCACCTGGCCCTGCGTATGGATACCAATCGTGAGGCGGCCGATGCAGTGGTCGGTCTGCTGCAGGCACGCGGGCTTGCCTGAGGTGCTGATCTGCGGCGTCGACGAGGTGGGGCGCGGGCCACTCGCCGGCCCGGTGGTCGCCGCGGCGGTGGTGCTAGATCCGTCCCGGCCGATTGCCCGGCTGGCGGATTCCAAGACACTGTCCGAGCGTCGGCGCCAGGCCTTGTCGGCCGAGATCATTGAAAAGGCACTGGCCTGGTCAATGGGACGTGCCGAGGTGGCCGAGATCGACGCGATCAACATCCTGCAGGCGAGCCTGCTCGCGATGCAGCGCGCCGTTGTTGGCCTGCGCGTCACGCCGGACCGAGCGCTGGTCGACGGCAACAGGCTTCCGTCGCTGGCGTGCCCGGCGCGGGCGATCGTCGGTGGTGACGCAATAGAGCCCTGCATCTCGGCCGCGTCGATCATTGCCAAGGTGGCGCGCGATCGTGAAATGGTGGCACTCGACGCGCGCTATCCCGGCTATGGTTTCGCGCAGCACAAGGGCTACCCGACACGGCGGCATCTCGAGGCCCTGAGAGAACACGGGGTCAGCGAAATCCATCGCCGCTCGTTCGCCCCGGTGCGCCGTCTGATCGATTGACCGTGCCGTAAAGCGGATCGGATCGACGCGCTGCCGCGGGCGGGACAGCGGCGCCGCGGGGCCGATCCCGTTCGGTGCCTCGACCGCGCTGGCGGCGTCCCGTCGCGCACGTTATTCTCTGTGCATCCTTCGCCGCCACCCGTGAGACGCCGACCACTCCCATGGCCGCTGAATTCGTTCATCTGCACGTCCATTCCGAGTACTCGCTGGTGGATGGCGTGACGCGGATCAAGCCACTGGTGGGTCGGGTCGCTGAACTGCAGATGCCGGCGGTCGCGCTCACCGATCAGTCCAACATGTTCGCGCTGGTGCGTTTCTACAAGGCGGCGATGGCGGCCGGCATCAAGCCGATCGCCGGTGTCGACGCCTGGGTGCGTAATCCCGACGATGCGAACAAACCCGACCGTCTGATCCTGCTGGTGCAGAACCGTCAGGGCTATCGCCATCTCACCGAACTGGTCTCGCGCAGCTATCGGGAGGGCCAGCACCTGGGCCGGGCGATGATGGAACCGGAATGGTTCACATCGGACTCGACCGGGGGGTTGATCGCGCTGTCCGGGGCCCGCGAGGGCAACGTCGGAAGGGCGCTGATGGCCGGCCGGCCGGAGGCCGCAGAACAGCGCCTGGACGCCTGGTTGAAGCTGTTCGGCGATCGTTTCTACCTGCAACTGGTGCGCACCGGCCGGGCGCAGGAGGAAGACTGCCTGCATGCGACCGTTGCGCTGGCGGCTGCGAAGGGTGTGCCACTGGTGGCGACCAATGGCGTGTGTTTCCTTGCCGCCGACGAGTTTGCTGCGCATGAGGTGAGGGTATGTATCCACGAGGGCCGCACGCTGGACGATCCCCGGCGCGCCAAGGCCCATTCGGAGCAGCAGTACCTGCGCTCGCCCGAGGAGATGGCCGAGCTGTTCAGCGATATTCCCGAGGCATTGCAGAACGCGGTCGAGATCGCCAAACGCTGCAATCTGGAAATCACGCTGGGCAAGAACTTCCTGCCGGACTTCCCGGTCCCGCAGGACATGACCATGGACGAGTTTTTCCGCGCCGAGTCGCGACGCGGTCTGGAGGCACGGCTGCAGCGCATCTTCGATCCGCAAGCCCCGGACTTTGCCGAGCGTCGCCGGCCATACGATGAGCGGCTCGAGACCGAGCTCGACGTGATCATCAACATGGGCTTCCCCGGCTACTTCCTTATCGTCGCCGACTTCATTCAGTGGGCGAAGGACAACGGCGTGCCGGTCGGCCCGGGGCGTGGCTCCGGTGCCGGTTCGCTGGTCGCCTACGTGCTGAAGATCACCGACCTGGATCCGCTCGAGCACGACCTGCTGTTCGAGCGCTTCCTGAACCCCGAGCGGGTGTCCATGCCGGACTTCGACGTCGATTTCTGCATGGACAGGCGAGACCTGGTGATCGACTACGTGGCACGCAAGTACGGCCGTGACTCCGTGTCGCAGATCATCACCTATGGTTCGATGGCGGCCAAGGCCGTGGTGCGGGACGTCGGTCGCGTGCTCGGACACCCGTATGGTTTCACCGACCGGGTCGCGAAGATGGTGCCCTTCGAGATAGGAATGACCCTGGAAAAGGCACTGGCCGAGAGCGAGGACCTGCGGCAGGCCTACGAACAGGACGAAGAGGTGACTCAGCTGATCGACATGGCGAAGCAGCTCGAGGGGCTGGCACGCAATGCCGGCAAGCACGCCGGTGGCGTGGTCATCGCGCCCGGCAGGCTGACCGAATTCAGCCCGCTGTATTGTGAACCGGATGGTACCAATCTGGTTACCCAGTACGACAAGGACGACGTGGAGGCGGCGGGGCTGGTCAAGTTCGACTTCCTCGGACTGCGTACGCTGACGATCATCGATTGGGCGCTGAAGACGGTGAACGAGCAGCGTCTGGCCGAAGGCCGGGATGCGATCGACATCAACGCGATCCCGGTCGATGACACGGCGGCCTTTGCGCTGATCAAGAGCGCCGAGACCACCGCGGTGTTCCAGCTGGAATCCGAGGGCATGAAGAAGCTGATCGGAAAACTGCAGCCCGACTGTTTCGACGACATCACCGCGCTGGTCGCGCTGTACCGCCCGGGGCCGTTGCAGTCCGGCATGGTCGACGACTTCATCGAACGCAAGCACGGCGTGCAGGCGGTCTCCTATCCGCACCCGGACCTGGAGCCGATCCTCGCGCCGACCTATGGCGTCATCCTGTACCAGGAGCAGGTGATGCAGATCGCCCAGGTGCTGGCCGGTTACACGCTGGGAGGCGCCGATCTGCTGCGCCGTGCGATGGGCAAGAAGAAGGCCGAGGAGATGGCCAAACAGGGCGAGATATTCCGCAGCGGCGCCGTGGCGCGCGGTGTAGACGAGCAGACCGCGACCTACATCTTCGACCTGATGGAAAAGTTTGCCGGATACGGTTTCAACAAGTCGCACTCCGCCGCCTATGCGCTCGTGTCCTATCAGACCCTTTGGCTCAAGGCGCACTATCCGGCGGCCTTCATGGCGGCGGTCCTGTCGTCGGATATGGACAACACCGACAAGGTCGTGACGTTCATCGAAGAGTGCCGTTCGATGCAGTTGAGCGTCGAGCCGCCGGACGTCAATCGCTCGAGTTTCATGTTCACGGTCGATGGCGACGACACGGTGATTTACGGCCTCGGTGCGATCAAGGGCGTCGGCGAGGGCGCAATCGAGGGTATCGTTGAGTCGCGCCGGCGCGACGGCCCGTTCGGCGATTTGTTCGGCTTCTGCCGCCGCATCGACCTCAAAAGGGCCAACCGCCGCGTCCTCGAGGCACTGATCCGGGCCGGTGCGCTGGACCGTCTCGGTGCCAATCGCGCCACGCTGATGATCCAGTTGCCGCTGGCCCTGAAGATGGCAGAGCAGCATGCGGCGATGCAGGCGGCCGGACAGGACGACCTGTTCGGGATGTCCGCGCCCGAGCCGGACGCGCCGGCGGCCGGCGTGCTGCCGGACGCAATCGAGGAATGGGACGACGATCAGCGACTGGCAGGCGAGAAAGAGACGCTTGGCCTGTTCCTGACCGGGCACCCGATCGATTTCTATGAACCTGATCTCAAGGCCCTGCTGAACAGCCGGATCGCGCGGCTGTCGCTCGATGATATGCGGGATACCCGTGGCCGCCGGGGGCATGGCAAGAAGGTCATGGTCGCCGGCATGGTTGTCGCGGTGAATCGGCGCAACACCCAAAGCGGCACCATGGCCTCGGTATTGCTCGACGACAAGTCAGGACGCATCGAGGCGACGCTGTTCAGTCAGGTCTACGAGCGCTTTCGTGACGAGATCGCGAACGACCGGGTGCTCGTTGTCGAGGGGACGCTGGTGCATGACGATTACCGGGGCGGTCTCGGCATCCGTGCCGATAGCGTCTGCGGCCTCGAGGACGTGCGCATGCAGCGGGCCGCGGTGGTCGAGATCGCACTCGACCAGGCGTGGCTGCAGCAGCAGCGACTGACCGGCGACGCGTTGGTCGGGGCGTTGCGTTCCATGTTCGAACCGGTACGTGGCGGCAACTGTGTGGTGCGGCTGCGTTACCGGCGGCGCGATGCCGAGGTGTCGCTGCGCCTCCCGGAAGACTGGCAAATACGCCCGACCGACGGCTTTCTGCGCCAGGCACAGCGCCTTTTCGGGCCGGATGCGCTGCGGCTGCGTTTCCGTGCGATGGCGGCCGAGCCGCCGGGGCGCAGCGTCGATTACGCACGCTCGGGCTGAGTGGATGTCCCGCCCTCCGGCCCGGCGGCGGCCGCTGAGAACGGCCGCGATGCGGTATCATGCGCGCGGAAGTAACCGCCGCCAGCGACAACGACGATGAATCTTGATTTTCTCGAATTTGAGCAACCGATCGCAGAGCTTCAGGCCAAGATCGAGGAACTGCGCCTGGTCGGCAACGACAATGAGATCAACATCCAGGAAGAAATCGAGCGCCTCGAGGGCAAGAGCCGCTCGCTGACCGAATCGATCTTCGCCAGCCTGAGTCCCTGGCAGATCTCCCAGCTGGCGCGACACCCGCTGAGGCCCTACACACTCGACTATGTTGCGCGGATTGTGGACGATTTCGAGGAACTACACGGTGACCGGGCCTTTGCCGACGACCGCGCCATCGTCGGTGGGCTGGGTCGGATCGGCGGCCGCCCGGTGATGCTGATCGGTCACCAGAAGGGCCGTGACACAAAGGAAAAGATCAGGCGTAATTTCGGAATGCCACGCCCCGAAGGCTATCGCAAGGCACTGCGCCTGATGCGCATGGCCGAGCGGTTCGGCCTGCCGGTACTGACCTTTATCGACACCCCCGGCGCCTACCCCGGGGTAGGCGCCGAGGAACGTGGTCAGAGCGAGGCGATTGCGCGCAATCTGTTCGAGATGGCGGGCCTGCGCACCCCGATCATCGCCACCGTTATCGGTGAGGGTGGTTCCGGCGGGGCGTTGGCAATCGGCGTCGCCGACCGACTGATGATGTTGCAGTACAGCACCTATTCGGTGATATCCCCGGAGGGCTGTGCCTCGATCTTGTGGAAGGATGCGGACAAGGCGCCGCTCGCGGCCGAGGCGATGGCGATCACCTCGAGACATCTGAAGGACCTCGAGCTGATCGACGAGATCGTGCCCGAACCGCTGGGCGGTGCCCATCGTGATCCGGATGCGATCGCACGCAATCTGAAAAATGCGCTTCTCGCCGCGCTGGAGACGGTCGGCGAGGAGCCGATAGACCGCCTGCTCGAGCAGCGCTATGACCGCCTGATGGCCTACGGTGTCGTTGCCAAGTAGGCACGGAGCGGGCCGCTTCGAACCGAGGCTGCTGCTGGCGCAGTTCAATCAGAGTTTTCCATGCCCGTCGGCCTACTGCGTCGCGTTCAGCGGCGGCTTGGACTCGACCGTGTTGCTTCATGCGCTGGCTTCGGTGCGCGACGAGCTGCGGGCACCGTTGTCGGCAGTACATGTCGACCACGTGCTGCAACCGGGCTCCGCGGATTGGATGCGCCATTGTGGGCAGCAGTGCCGGCAGCTCGATGTCCCGCTGCAGGCGCTGGTGGTCGATGCGGCGGCACGACGCGGTGAAAGCCCCGAGGCCGCGGCCCGCACGGCACGCTACGAGGCAATCGCCGCGGTGCTCGATGCGCAGACCATGCTGTTGACCGCGCACCACCTGGACGATCAGGCGGAAACCCTGCTCCTGCAGCTGCTGCGCGGTGCCGGCGTCGACGGGCTGGCCGCGATGCCGGCGGTCCGTGCCGGTCAGCATGGCGGGCAGGCGCGGCCGCTGCTGGGCGTGCAACGTTCCGCGCTGC
>CBDTXT010000182.1:0-6394 GCA_965364465.1 uncultured Chromatiaceae bacterium | reverse complement strand
GGCTTGAACTGACGGCTGACCCGCGGTCCGGCCCGCGCGACCGGCGCCCTTGAGCTCAAGCCTCGCACACCCGTCGGACGCGCACTACCGGCCGTTTGCCGCCGGTAGCCCTGCATTTATCACGTTTTTCTGTGCTTTGCACCGAGGCTACATTGCGCCCTGAGGAAAACGCAGTGGATGCTCGCATCCGACGCCGCCTCGAGCCCCTTTTAACCCGATAATGAAAACGCGGAGAGCCTCATGACCGAAAACAAAACCCTGGCGGCATTGCTGGTCGCCATTGTCTGCAGTACCGCCGCATCGGTGAACGCGGACCCGCGTATCGATGAGGCGCGAATGATCGTCAAAGAATTCGCCGGGGCACTCCAGGGCGAACTCAAGGCGGCGATGAAGTCCGGCGGTCCCGTGCAGGCAGTCGAAGTCTGCCACAGTCGCGCGCCGGCGATCGCCGCCGAACTCTCGAGCGAACACGGCTGGCAGGTTGGCAGGACCAGTCTCAAGCGGCGCAATCCCGGCAATAGTCCGGATGCCTGGGAGACGGCTGCGATGGAGCAATTCGAGATGCGCAAGGCCGCCGGCGAGTCGGCCAGCCAACTGGAGTTTGCGGAATCGTCAATGCTCGAAGGCGAGGAACGGTTCCGGTATATGAAGGCGATACCGACACAGGCGATCTGTCTGGCCTGCCACGGAGGCGACACCGTTGCGCCGGAGGTCGCCGCTGCGATCGAGCGGTACTATCCGGACGACCAGGCGCGTGGCTTCAGCGAAGGCGATCTGCGCGGTGCGTTTTCACTGGTCAAGGGGCCATGAAGCCGGTGGCCGGGCTCGTTGGCCAGCACTGAGCCACGCGGGGCGCCGGGGTTGCGCCCGACACCCCGGTCGCCTGCATAGCCGGGTTAGAGTGAACGCAACGGTACCGCAAGTGCTCGCGCGCAGGCAGTGAGCGACGCGCCGGCATGCTCGATGCGGCGGCGTCTACCGCAATGCGGCAGCAACCGGGCCGCAATGGACAGCCTCTTGACGTCGCGACGGCATGCCGTTGCGTATGATGACGATCAGATGAGATCTCAACCACGCAAAACGGGTTAAGACACAGACCGGGAAATGATGGCGGAGGGGGTGGGATTCGAACCCACGGTGGGCGCTAACCCACGACGGTTTTCAAGACCGTTGCATTCAACCGCTCTGCCACCCCTCCGGCGTTTGGCAAGGACGCGAAGGATACCGGAATTTCCATACAATACAACAGTGTTTGCGGCTTACCGCATCTTTGGATCAGGCGCGGCAAATGGGGTATCCTTCGCGAAACTTTGCGGCCGATGTTCGGTCTGAGTTGGTGATTTCAATGCAACGATTGCCCAAGGAGGCATGCGCAATGAACCGTTACGAGAATGTTGTCGCCCACAGTGAAGCTTCGCTGGTGTCGAGTAACAAGGTGCTTAAAAACACCTATCTGCTGCTCTCCGCCACGCTGGGATTCAGTGCCCTGATGGCGGTTGCTTCGATGGCCGTCGGCGCGCCGCCGATCGCCTATCTTGTCGCGGTCATCGCGGCGGTGGTGCTCGGTATCTTCGTACTACCACGCACCGCCAACTCCAGCAAAGGCATCGGGGTGATCTTCCTGATCACGGGCCTTCTCGGCTTCGGCCTGGGGTCGGTCTTGACCATGTACCTTTCACTGCCCAACGGTCCGCAGGTGATCGGGACTGCGTTTGCCGGCACCGGTATCATATTCCTGGGTCTGTCGGGCTACGCACTCACCGCGAAGCGTGACTTCAGCTTCATGGGGGGCTTCCTGTTCGCCGGGATGATGGTCGTGGTACTCGCGATGGTCGCCAATATCTTCCTGCAGATGCCGGCGCTCTCGCTGGCCGTCTCAGCCGGCATCATCCTGCTGATGAGCGGCTTCATCCTGTTCGACACCAGTCGGATCGTCAACGGGGGGGAAACCAACTACATCATGGCGACCTACGGGCTGTATCTGAGCATCTTCAACATCTTCATCAGCCTGCTGCAGATCCTCGGGATCATGGGTGGCGACGAATAGTCAATGCCTTTATGCTGACGTAACCCCGGCCATGCGCCGGGGTTTTTTCTGCCTGACATCGGGAGGGGCGTGATGGACTGGATGAAGATTCTCGCGGTGGTGGCGGGCATCATGATGCTGTTCTTTCTGTGGCCTGCGTACAAACACTGGGCGGCCAATAGCCCGAAGGCCGAGAAGGGCGACTGGCAGGCCGTTTTGCTGCCGCTCGCGGCGGTCGTCGGGTTGGTCGTTCTGCTGATCATGTCGGTGAAATAGGCGGCCCCTTTGCGCTGCTGCGGCGCGTGCGCCGTTGCGCGTTTCCCGAACTTCCCGATCGCTCGCCGTGCCCCTGCGGTGCAAGAAGTGGGGGTGCGATATGGGACGCAGGAGGGCCGACTTGGTTTGCGCGATTGCGTGCTAACATTCCTACCCCTGGGTTCTCATCCGCCGTTCACCACCTCCCGATCCGCAGTCACCATGATTCGAATTGTCCTCGTCGATGATCACGAACTGTTCCGCGCCGGCGTACGCAGTATCCTGAACACCCAGGAAGGGATAGTCATCGTCGGCGAGTTCGCCAGCGGCGAGGAGGCAGTCAACGCGGTTCGCGACGATCCACCCGATCTGATCCTGATGGATGTGAACATGCCCGGTATTGGCGGCATCGAGGCGACGCGCAAGATTCTCAAGTTGGCACCCGATGTCAGAATCATCGCGGTCACCGTGTTGAGCGACGAGCCGTTCCCCAATCAACTGCTGGACGCAGGGGCACGCGGCTATATATCGAAAGGCAGTGGATCCGAGGAGATGTTCGAGGCGATTCGAGCGGTGATGCGTGGTCAACACTATATCTCCGGCGACGTCGCGCAGAAATTGACACTGGCCAATTTCAGGAATCGGGGAGAGGCGTCACCGTTGAGTACGCTGTCGGCCCGCGAGATGCAGGTGATGATGATGATCACCCGCGGCCAGGGGACACAGCAGATCTCGGATGCGCTGTTCCTGAGCCCCAAGACGGTCAGTACCTATCGCCATCGGCTGTACGAGAAGCTCGATGTGTCGAACGACGTCGAACTGACGCATCTGGCGATGCGTCACGGATTGCTCGAAAACGCCCAGTGAGCCGGATCATCTTCGATGCCGATTGCCGGCGCTGCGACCGGCTGGCGCGCTTCCTGGACGAAGTGAAGACGCGCCATCCGGACTATTTCTGCAAGCCCGTGCCGCCGTTCGGCGAGGAAGACCCGGGGTTGCTGATCGTCGGCCTGGCCCCCGGGATGCACGGGGCGAACGCGACGGGTCGACCCTTCACCGGTGATTTTGCCGGCATCCTGCTGTACCAGACGCTGCATGACTATGGTTTCGCCAGTGCGCCGCAGTCGTTGTCGGCGACCGACGGGCTGCGGCTGTTGGGCTGCCGCATTACCAATGCGGTCAAGTGCCTGCCGCCGCAGAACAAGCCGGTCGGTGCCGAGATAAAGGCATGTCGCGAGTATCTTGCCGCGGAACTGGACGGGTTTCGCGACGGTGGCGTGGTGGTCGCGCTGGGATCGGTCGCCCATCAGTCCGTGATCGCGGGATTCGGCCTGCGCCAGAAAGGATACCGTTTCGCCCATGCAGCGGAGCACGACATGCCGCGCGACATCACACTGATCGATTCCTATCACTGCAGTCGCTACAACACGCAAACCAAGCGACTCACCGCGGAGATGTTCAGCCGGGTGTTCGAGCGCGCACGCCAGATCCTGGGCTGAACGCGGATCGCCGCCCGCATCGCGCTGAGCGGCTGCCGGATTTGCGTTGTCACAGTAGAATGTCGCTGTGACCGATCTTCCGAATGCGCCCTTCGACCACCCGGCCTTCCTGCGTAACCTGACTCAGGGTCCAGGCGTATACCGCATGCTCAATGCGGACGGGGAGGTGATGTACGTCGGCAAGGCCAAGAACCTGCGGCGACGCGTTGCCAGCTATTTCACCCGGGCCAGCAACCGGCGCATCGCCAGTATGGTGGGGCAGGTCCGTGATATCGAGATCACCGCCACGCACACCGAGGCCGAGGCGCTGCTGCTCGAGAACAACCTGATCAAGGAGCACAAGCCCCGATACAACGTACTGCTGCGCGACGACAAGAGCTACCCCTACCTTTTCCTGTCCGACGAGGAATTTCCGCGCCTGGCCTTCCACCGTGGTGCGCGGCGCGCCCGCGGACGCTATTTCGGGCCTTACCCGAGTGCCAGCGCCGTACGCGAAACGCTGCAGCTGCTGCAGAAGCTATTTCCCGTTCGGCAGTGCGAAGACAGCTACTTTCGCAACCGCTCAAGGCCCTGTCTGCAGCACCAGATCGAACGCTGCACGGCGCCATGCGTCGGTTTCATCAAGCCTGAGGCCTACGCGCAGGACGTGCGCGACACCGAGCTTTTCCTCGAGGGCAAGGCCTCGGACGTCGTCGAGCGCTGGGTCGCGAAGATGGAACAGGCCGCGCAACGGCTGGACTTCGAGGAGGCGGCGCATCTGCGCGACCAGATCAGCACGCTGCGTGCGGTGCAGGAAAAACAGTATGTCAGCGGCGAGCGCGGCGATCTGGATATCGTCGCGGTCGCTACCGAAGCGGGTGTTGCCTGCGTACAACTGTTCTACGTGCGCCAGGGCCGCAACCTCGGCAACAAGAGCCTGTTCCCGCGGTCCGGCGACGGCGCCGGGGCGGGGGAGGTCGTCTCGGCCTTCATCGCCCAACACTACCTTGGCAAGGCGGTGCCGCAGCAGATCCTGGTCAACGTTGAACCGGACGATCGGGCAGTGCTGGAGGAGTCGCTGAGCCTGCAGGCCGAGCGGCAGGTCAGGATCCAGTCACGGCCGCGCGGCGAACGTGCGCGCTGGCTGAAAATGGCAGTCGACAATGCGCGCCTGGCGCTTGCCTCGCGCCTAGCCTCGACAGCCAGTGCGCTGACGCGTTTGAAATCACTACAGCAGGCATTGGATCTCGACGCACCGCCTTCGCGCATGGAGTGTTTCGATATCAGCCATACACAGGGCGACCAGACGGTCGCGTCCTGCGTCGTCTTTGTCGATGGGGCACCGCACAAGGCGGACTATCGCCTGTTCAATATCCGCGACATCACGCCCGGCGACGACTATGCGGCAATGCGCCAGGCCCTGCGGCGACGCTACCGGCGCATCCTCGCGGGCGAGGCGAGAACGCCCGATCTGCTGCTGATCGACGGCGGCCCGGGGCAGTTGAGCGCAGCGGCCGAGATCATCTCGGAGCTGGGCATCGAAAATCTGATGCTTCTCGGCGTCGCCAAAGGCGCGGATCGCCGGCCGGGTATGGAGCAGCTGTTCTTGTTGGGCCGCAGCGCGGCTCTTATACTGCCTGCTGACTCGCAGGCACTTCATCTCGTGCAGCAGATCAGGGACGAGGCGCACCGCTTCGCGATCACCGGTCACCGGCAGCGCCGTGGCAAGGCCAAGACCCGGTCGGTACTCGAGGAGATCGGCGGTATCGGTCCCAAACGCCGAGCACGTCTGCTCAAGCAGTTCGGCGGTCTCCAGGGCCTGTCGCGCGCCGGGATAGAGGATATCAGTACCGTGGAAGGTATCAGTGAAAAACTGGCGCAGGCGATCTACGCGGCCTTCCACCAGACCCAATGAATCCGGTATTCAACATCCCCAACCTGCTGACGGTGCTGCGGATCGCACTGATCCCGGTGTTCATCGCGTTTTTCTATCTCCCGGTGCATTGGGGACGGGAGGCGGCGACCGCGGTGTTCGTGCTGGCCGCGATAACCGACTGGCTGGACGGGTACCTGGCCCGACGCCTGGAGCTTCTGACCCCGCTCGGTGCATTTCTCGATCCGGTGGCGGACAAGCTGATGGTCGCCACTGCGCTGGTGCTGGTGGTGCAGGCGGATCCGTCGATCTGGATGGCGGTCGCCGCGGCCGTGATCATCGGGCGCGAAATCACCATTTCCGCGCTACGTGAATGGATGGCGGAGATCGGCGCCCGGACCAAGGTAGCGGTCTCCGTGATCGGCAAATTCAAAACGGCGGTCCAGATGACCGCGATTGCGCTGCTGATCTACCGGGACGATCTTTGGGGCATCCCCATCTACAGGATCGGTCAGGCCTTGCTGTATATCGCTGTCGTGTTGACGCTGTGGTCGATGCTGGTCTACCTGAAGGCGGCGTGGCCCAGCCTGCGGGGCGATCAGCCCGGCCCATAATTGCCGCCGGAACCCCGGAAACAGGCTTGACACATTGCAGCAATTGCCTAGAATACGGCGCTCGTTCGGCGGGAATAGCTCAGTTGGTAGAGCACAACCTTGCCAAGGTTGGGGTCGCGAGTTCGAGTCTCGTTTCCCGCTCCAGATT
>CBDTXT010000181.1:0-6406 GCA_965364465.1 uncultured Chromatiaceae bacterium | reverse complement strand
GGGCGAAGGACCGGCCGCGCGACGCCAAGCCGATGCTCGGCAGACCGCAAAAGCAATAAACCCGACCTTTCAGCACAAACAAATCGCTTACCTCAGTAACCTCGCGGGGCGCGGCGCACATCGGGCGACCGTGCGCCCGGGGCCCTGCGCCTGTCGCACAACGCCGAATCCAGCGGTTTGAAATCGTGGGGTAGGCCCTGCCCAGACGCCGGCGCGCTCTTGTTGTGGTATGCGCCGGGCACCCGTCTTGTCCCTCGGGGCTCGAGTTTACCGCAAAATGCACACAGTACAGACCGGCTGGCCTGTCGCGTCGATTGCGTCGCAGAACACACCGGCGGCCATTGTCAGCGCGGCTGGCGCGCCGCGATCACCAGCCCGATCCCGCCGAGCACCGCAAGCGAGGCCAGCAGCAAACGGATACCGATCGGCTCGCCGAGGAACAGGACGCCGCCCACTGCGGCGATCACCGGTACGCTCAACTGTACGGTGGCCGCGCTGGTCGCACGCAGCCCCCTCAGGGCCGCGTACCAGACCGCGTAGCCGAGACCGGAGGTCAGCGCGCCCGAGGCCACCGCGTAGCCGAGGCCGGCGGTATCGAGCCGAAGCCAGGGGATCGTCGCGAGACTGAGGAGCAGCGCCAACGGGGTGGCCCGCAGAAAATTGCCGGCGGTGACCGCGGTCGGGTCACCGGTCCCGGCGCCGCGCAGCGAATAGACCCCCCAGGCGACGCCGGCCAGCAACATCAGCGAGGCAGCGGGCAAAGGTGGTGCCGACAGGCCCGGGAACAGCAGGCCGATCAGACCGGCCAGGGCCAGCACGAGTCCGAGCAACTGACGCGGGGCCAGGCGCTCACCGCGCCAGAGCCCATAACCGATCATCGTCGCCTGGACCGCCCCGAACAGCAGCAGCGCACCCGCAGCCGCGGTCAGGCCGATATAGGCAAAAGAAAAAGCAGCGGCGTAGACGAACAGCGCGACCGCGGAGGGCCAGCTGCCGTCACAGGGCGCCCCACCGTCGCGCCAACGGACGATCAGCCAGAGCACGAGCCCGCCGGAGGCGATCCGGACGGTGGTAAAACTCGCCGCATCGATCGCAGTGTCCTGCAACGCCACGCGGCACAGCAGCGAGTTGCCGGCAAAGGCCAGCATCGCGAGCAGCGTCAGCAGCGTGGTCGGGCCGCGCGACATCTGGGCCGGACGCCCCGGTCAAACCGGATGCGCGAGCACCGCTGCGCGAGACCGCGGTCGCGGGCTCAAACGAACGGGTGGCGCAACACGATCGTCTCGTCGCGATCGGGTCCGGTCGATATGATGTCGATCGGGGTCTCGCACAACTCCTCGATCTTGCGCAGGTAGCTGCGCGCGGCCTCGGGCAATGCATCGGGTGATTGTGCACCGACGGTCGATTCCTTCCAGCCGGGCATTTCGATGAACACGGGCTCGCAGCGCTCGAAACGATCCGCGCCGACCGGCGGGGTGTCGACTTCCCGGCCATCCAGCCGATAGGCGACGCATATCTTCACCGTATCCAGGCCATCGAGCACGTCGAGCTTCGTGACGCACGTCCCGGTCACGCTGTTGATCTGCAAAGAGCGCCGCAGCGCCACCGTGTCGAGCCAGCCGCAGCGCCGCTTGCGGCCGGTGGTAGCGCCGAATTCGTGCCCCTTGACGCCGAGGTGCTCACCGTGGTCGTCGAACAGCTCGGTCGGGAACGGGCCGGCGCCGACGCGCGTGGTGTATGCCTTGACGATCCCGAGCACGTAGTCGATGTCGCGGGGCCCGACGCCGCTGCCGCTCGCCGCCCCCCCGGCCGTCGTGTTGGACGAGGTCACATACGGATAGGTGCCATGATCGATGTCGAGCAGTGCGCCCTGGGCGCCCTCGAACATCACGCTGCGCCCCCGCCTGCGCAGCGCGTGCAAGGTGCCCGGCACATCGTCGATCATCGGTCTGATCTGTTCGGCCTGGGCCAGGCCCTCGTCGAGCACCCGACGGTAATCCACTGTCTCGAACTTGAAGTAATGCTCGAGCACGAAGTTGTGATATTCCATCACCTCACGCAGGCGTTCGGTGAAGTGCTCGGTATCGAGCATTTCGCCGAGACGGATGCCGCGGCGCGCCACCTTGTCCTCGTAGCAGGGACCGATACCACGCCCGGTCGTCCCGATCGCCTTCTTGCCGCGCGCCGCCTCGCGCGCCTGGTCGAGTGTGACATGGAACGGCAATATCACCGGGCACGACTCACTGATACCCAGGCGGCCGCGCGCGTCGACGCCGCCCGCCTCGAGCATCTCGATTTCTTCGAGCAGCGCGCTCGGTGACAGTACTACACCATTGCCGATGAGACAGCGGACCTGGTCACGCAGAATGCCCGAAGGGATCAGGTGCAACACCGTCTTACTGCCTTCGATCACCAGCGTGTGACCGGCGTTGTGCCCGCCCTGGAAACGCACCACCGCATCGGCCTTGTCGGTCAGCAAGTCGACCACCTTGCCCTTGCCCTCGTCGCCCCACTGGGTGCCAATGACCACCACGTTCTTGCCCATCGGTAAGTCTCTTCTCGGTTGACGGCTAGAGCGGGACGACGTCCCAGCCCCCGGCCTGTTTCTGTAATCTGAAGGCGCAGCCCATCTGTGCCGGATCGCCCGTCTGGCCCGGCAGTTCGCGGATCACCACCCTGCCCTCGGTGCGTAGTTCGCCGATCCTCACCTGCAGCGCGGGGTCAGGATCGCTCGGCGCCAGCACCGCGTCGCCGAGCGCCATCGGCGCGTGGCTGCCTAGTCGCATCAGGCCCTTCAGATCGGCGCTGAAGCCGGTCGCCGGCCGCGCGCGGCCGAATACCTCGCCGATCTCGTCATACCGCCCCCCCCTGGCGACTTCCTGGCCCTCACCGGGTACGAACGCGGCGAACACCACGCCGGTCTGGTAGTGATAGGCGCGCAACTCGGCGAGATCGAAATGCACCGGCACGTCTGGCAGGGACCGGCGCAACTGGGCCGCGACTGCCTCGACGTAATCGATCGCGTCGGCGACCGCGCGGGGGGCCTCGGCGAGCAGCGTGCGCGCCTGCGGCAGGACTTCCTCGCCGCCATTGAGCTCGACCAGGCCCGACAGCATGCGGCGCACGGGTGGCGCGAGCCCGAAGCCGTGCAGCAACTCCTCGATCTCCGCGACTGCCTTGCGCTGCAGCGCCTCGAACAGCTCGGCTTCCTGGCGCGCGCTCAAGCCCGCCGTCTCGGCCAGCGTGCGATAGATGCCGACATGCCCGAGGTCCAGGTACACATCACTGAGGCCGGCGATGCGCAGTGTCTCGAGCATCAGGCACAGGATCTCGACATCGCTCTCGACGCCGGCATGCCCGTACAGCTCGGCGCCGATCTGAAGCGGGCTGCGGGAACCAGAAAACCCGTCGGCGCGCGTGCGCAGCACGCTACCGATGTAACACAAGCGGGTCGGCGCCTGGTGCCGCAGCCGGTGTGCGTCGATACGCGCGGCCTGCGGCGTGATGTCCGCCCGCACGCCGAGCTGCCGTCCGCTCAGCTGGTCGGTCAGCTTGAACGTCTGCAGATCGAGATCACGGCCGGTACCGGTCAACAGCGAGTCCAGGAACTCGATGAACGGCGTGATCACGAGCTGGTAACCCCAGCCCGCATAGCAGTCGAGCAAAGCGCGCCGCAACGCCTCCAGTGCGCGCGCCTGAGCGGGCAGGAGTTCGTCGATGCCTTCCGGTAATAACCAGGTGTCTTCTTGAATCACTTGCGTCGCGGTCCCGCGGACCCTACCTCACCAGGTACAACAGCAGCAGGCCCGCGAGCATGGTAAACAGGCCGCCATGGCGCAGCGACTTGTCGTCCATCTCGCCGGCCGTTCGCATCATGTTGCGAAAACTGCGCGGGCTGGCGAAAGGCAGGATCCCCTCGAGAACCAGCATCAGGGCCAGCGCCGCCCATAGGTCCTGCCACATCGCTCCGTCCACAAAAAAACCCGGACATCCGGGCTGATCGGTTTAACCAAGGGCTCGATCCACGGCTACCACTCTCAGGTGCAATCGGGCCGCGCGAATCTTCCCAGATCGGTTTCGCCTTGTCCATTTGTCCGGATCCGCACCTCGGGAGGTCGGACCGTCAGACCCGGGTCGCGCGCCCGGCGGCCCGGCTCGTGGCCAGGTGCGGGCGCGCTTTCGGGGCGGCAGCCCCTCGAGCTAGGGGCCCGCGCCCTCGGAGCTGAAATAGCGGAAGAACTCCGAGTCGGGGTCCAGCACCATCATGCTGCCGCCGTCCTGGAACACGTCACGGTACGCGGTCAGGCTGCGCCAGAAACCGTAGAATTCGGGATTCTGACTGAACGCAGCCGCATACACGCCGGCCGCCGTCGCATCTCCCTCACCGCGCAACAGTTCCGCGTCGCGATAGGCGTTGGCGACGATCTCGACGCGCTGACGATCCGCGTCGGCCTGGATGCGCTCTGCGGCCTCCGCACCCTGTGCGCGCAATTCCGCTGCCACACGGTGGCGCTCGGTGCGCATGCGTTCGTAGATGTTCTCGCTGATGTCGTCTGCGAAATCGATCTGTTTGACGCGCACGTCGACGATCTCGACGCCGAGGTCTGCGGCATTTGCGTTGGCCTCTTTCGCCAGCGTTGCCATGATTTCCGCACGCTCGCCGGACACGACCTCTTGCACCGTGCGCTTACCAAACTCGTCTCGCAGGGCCGCGTTGATCCGCGCCGACAGCAGGCGCGAGGTGGTGTCGGCGCTACCACGGGTGGAGCGGTAGAACTGCGCGACGTCCGATATACGCCATTTCGCGTAGGAGTTGACGACCACGAATTTCTTTTCGACCGTGAGGAAGCGTTCGGGATTGGCATCCAGCGTCTGGATGCGCTTGTCGAATTTGACCACATCCTGGATCACAGGGATCTTGAAATGCAGGCCCGGCTTGAAGTCCGCATCGACGATTTCGCCGAGACGAAGCAGCAATGCCAACTGTTGTTCCTGGACCACGAACAGCGAGGTGCTGCCGAAGAAAGCCAGCGCCGCGAGGACCGCGACGGCGATGATACCTTTAGGGGAGTTCATTAGCGTTCCCTCCGCGAACGGTCAAGACTGCGACCGTCGTTGAACGGCGCCGGGTTACGTTGTTCGTTGGTTGGTGGCAGCGCGATTCGCGGCGAATCGGGCGCCTTGAACTCGGCCTCCCGCGTACTCGGCTGGATCATCCGGTCGAGCGGCAGATAGGTGAGGTTGCTGCCCTCCTTCACGTCGAGCAGCACCTTGCCGGTATTCCTCAGCACATCCTGCATCGTCTCCAGGAAAAGGCGTTGTCGCGTGACCTGCGGCGCCTTCTGGTACTCGCCCAGCAGCGAAAGAAATCGCTGCGATTCACCGTCGGCCTCGGCGATCACCCGCGCCTTGTATCCCTTCGCGTCCTCGATCAGCCGGGCCGCCTCGCCTCGCGCCCTCGGGACAACATCGTTGGCGTAGGTCTCGGCCTGGTTCTGCAGGCGCTCTTTGTCCTCGCGCGCCCTGATCGCATCGGCGAAGGCCTCGGCCACCGCCTCTGGCGCTTCGGCGCGCTGGATGTTGACGTTGGTGACGATCAGACCGGTGCGGTACAGGTCGAGCAGCTGCTGGGTGCCCAGCTGAACCGATACCGCAATGCTGCTGCGATTCTCGGTAATGATATCGTCGAGTCGACTCTTACCGATGACCTCGCGCAGCGTCGACTCGGTGGCACCGTGGATGGTGCCGCCCGGATCCGCGTCCTGAAACAGGAAGTCCGCCGCATCTTGGATGCGAAACTGCACTTCCAGCGTCAGGTCGACGATGTTCTCGTCCTTCGTCAGCATCTGCGCGCGGTGCTGAAACTTGTTCACCTGGTCGACGTTGACCACATCGACGCTGTCGATGAAGGGCAGCTTAAGGTGTGGACCGGGCGCCGTGACGGTGTGGTAGGCGCCGAAGCGCTTGACCACGCCGCGCTCGGCGGGCTGGATGATATAAAAGGCCTCGACGCCCAGTATACCGAGCAGCACCAGGCCGATGATCACACCGATGCCCTTCTTGCTGGCGCTACCGCCGGGCATTCCTCCGCTTTCGCCGCCGTCACCACCGCCACCGCGGCGCTTGCCGCCGAACAGGCCGCCCATCTTGTCCTGCAGCTTGCGGACTACTTCATCGAGGTCTGGGGGGCCCTGGTCGCCACCCTTGTTATTCCAAGGATCGCGGTTGCCACCACCCGGTTCGTTCCAGGCCATGCATTACTCCCGTGCACTGAATTGATTTAGGTCCCGAAGGCTCTCTTGGGCGGCGATTCTAGCAACAGACAGTCGCCGAAGGACATTTACCCGACTTCGCGCACCGCCTCAGGACGCTCCTGCCACTCCCTCGCCAGGCGAGGCTCGCGCTT
>CBDTXT010000180.1:0-6412 GCA_965364465.1 uncultured Chromatiaceae bacterium | reverse complement strand
CGGGCGGCGGCGTCGGCGAGGATTTCGTCGGTGACGCGCGGCATATAGAGAAGGTGCCTCATGAAGCCGACGTTGTATCGTTTTCCGAGGCGCCGCTGGATCGCCTTGACCAACATCATCTTGGTCGCGAGGTCCTCCAGCGCCGCACCAGACAATGGCGGTGCCTCTGCATTGACCAACAGACTGCTACCCTCCAGCGCAGTGCGAAGCAGGTAGGCGTTCAGTTCGATGTCGTCTTTGAGATAATTCTCCTGTTTCCCCTTCTTGACCTTGTACAGCGGCGGCTGTGCGATGTAGATGTGACCACGTTCGATCAACTCCGGCATCTGCCGGTAGAAGAAGGTCAACAACAGGGTGCGGATGTGCGCGCCGTCCACATCCGCGTCAGTCATGATGATAATGCGGTGATACCGCAGTTTGTCGGCATCGAATTCCTCCCGACCGATCCCGCAACCCATCGCGGTGATCAGCGTGCCCACCTCGACCGAGGACAGCATCTTGTCGAAACGGGCCTTCTCGACGTTCAGAATCTTGCCCTTCAACGGGAGGATCGCCTGGGTACGTCGATCTCTGCCCTGTTTCGCGGAGCCACCGGCGGAATCACCCTCGACCAGGTAGAGTTCAGAGAGCGAAGGATCCTTTTCCTGACAGTCGGCCAGTTTGCCCGGCAGTCCGGCCACATCGAGCACGCCTTTGCGACGCGTCATTTCTCGCGCCTTGCGCGCCGCTTCGCGCGCGCGCGCGGCCTCGATCATCTTCCCGGAGATCGTCTTGGCCTCTGTCGGATTCTCTGCAAGGAAATCGTTCAGGTTCTCGACCAAAAGCGCCTCGACCACGCCTTTCACCTCCGACGAAACGAGTTTGTCCTTGGTCTGTGACGAGAACTTGGGATCCGGAACCTTTACCGACAACACCGCGGTCAATCCCTCTCTGGCGTCATCTCCGGAGGTATTGATCTTGTGTTTCCTGGCCAGCCCTTCCTGCTCGATGTAGGTATTGAGTGTGCGCGTCAATCCCGCCCTTAGCCCTGCAAGATGGGTACCGCCATCGCGCTGCGGAATGTTGTTGGTGAAACAGAAAATGTTTTCCTGATAAGACTCGTTCCACTGCAGCGCAACCTCCACCGAAACGTCGTTGCGTTCGGCGCAGAAGTGCACGACCGTCGGATGCAGCGGCGTTTTGTTGCGGTTGAGATGCTCAACAAAGGCGCGAATACCGCCTTCGTACTCAAACACGTCTTCTTTGTCGCTGCGTTCGTCGCGCAGACGGATGCGCACACCGGAATTCAAGAACGAGAGTTCGCGTAGCCGCTTGGCCAGGATGTCGTAATGGAACTCGGTATCGGTGAATATCTCAGGGCTCGGGTGGAATCGTACCTTGGTCCCAGTCTGGTCACTATCCCCAACCACCTGTAGCGGGTTCTCGGGCACGCCCAGGTGATAGACCTGATGATGTTGCTTCCCTTCGCGCCGGATAGTCAGTTCAAGCCTGTCAGACAGCGCGTTGACCACGGATACCCCGACCCCGTGCAGGCCGCCCGACACCTTGTATGAATTGTCGTCAAACTTGCCGCCTGCGTGGAGCACGGTCATGATGACCTCGGCGGCGGACACCCCCTCTTCCTCGTGGATGCCGACCGGAATCCCGCGACCATCATCCTGGACGCTCACCGAGTTGTCCGCGTGGATAATCACATTGATTTCGTGGCAATGCCCTGCGAGGGCTTCGTCGATGGCATTGTCCACCACCTCGAAAACCATATGGTGCAGACCGGTGCCGTCATCAGTGTCGCCGATGTACATACCAGGGCGCTTGCGGACGGCGTCCAGGCCCTTGAGGACCTTGATGGAGGATGTGTCGTAACTGTTTGATTCGGTCATGCTGAGAGGTATGTGGGACTGGCTGCGGCAGGCTAGGGAGAGTCGCACGATTATACATGCTCCGACGCCGCTTAGCCCCAATGGCACTTACTTAACGGTGATCGTCGGGTAGTTGGCCCACCGACACGGGTCATTTCTTGCGGAAAACACCGTAAATACGTCCATGTAGGCTCGACGGCGGCATCCATGCCACCGACGTTTCCTCCAGAAACAACCCGTATCGGCTTAAGTAAGTGCCATTCCGCTTAGCCCTGCTGTTACGGGTTGTCGGTGCGCAGCAGCTTGCCGTGTTCCACGTGAAACATCTGGGTGTGCTGTAATCCGAACTCAACCGAGTCCAAGCTGATCGACGCGACAAACGTCTGTACCTCACGATCCGCAAGCGCCTTCAATAACGTTTGCCGGTTTTGACGATCGAGCTCGGAAGCCAGGTCATCGATGAGTAGTATGGGGGCTTGGCCTTTCCGCTCGGTGACCAACCCATTGAGCGCTACGTTCAGCGCAAAGACCAGGAGTTTCTGCTGACCGCGCGACAGTCTTTTCTCTGCCAGCCCGCCCTGCAAAGTCGCGATCTCAAGGTCCGCCCGCTGGGGACCGATAGTCGTGTAGCCCATGCGCAGATCCAGCGGTATCCTCGATTCCAACTGGGTAACCAACGATTCGTCTTTTCCCCAGCCAGGGCGAAAAAGAAAATCGATAGAGAAACACGCCCCCCAGGAGTGCAACAGCGCACTGGTCCGCTCCAGTAACTGAGAGGCGAAGCCGCGCCTGTGGGCCGTCAATCGCTCCGCTGAATCAGCAAAAGGCGCGTTCCAGAGTCGAACCTGGCGGGGATCACCGCCTCGCACGGCCGCGTTGCGTTGCTTCAGTGACCGATGGCACTCGCCAAGCAGCGCAAGATAGCCTGGTTCCACGTGGAACAACCCCATATCGAGAAATCTCCGACGCGCCTCGGGCCCCATCGAAAGGAGTAGCTGTGGCTGCGAACCTATCCACTGCAGCGGCAGTGCCTCAGCGAGCCACGATCGCTTGTGAACATCACTACCATTCAAACGGCAGATCAACGATCGCCTCTCTCGCTGAACACCGAGCAGAGAAGCCCTGCCGCTGACCTCGTCGCCGATTTCGACCAGGACCCGGGTACTATTTGAACCTTCTCGGATCATCGGCCCCGCATCTGCGTGTCTAAAGGTGCGGCCGCGACCCGCAAGATAGATCGCCTCCAGGATGGACGTCTTGCCCGCGCCGTTCCCACCGACAATGAAGTTGATCCCCTTCCCAGGCGACAGCTGCAACTGCTCGACGATCCGCAGATTCTCAATCTTTAACGACGTGATGCGCAACTGATGCGCCGCCCTAGCCTGCGTCCGCGATCGACATCATGGACGCCAGTGGATTCGGAACTCTTTCAGCGGCCGCACTGGAGTACCAAGGTCGCCGACGACAAGCTGCGCAACGCTTCCAAGGTCCCGAGTGCCGCCCTGCGGGACAAGCGGAGCCACGTGACCGCAGCCCACGGGTGCATTCGGGCAAGCCCCCAGTCGCGGCGGGCGAAAAAACTTCAGCCCCGGCACCTATACCGCATCTCAAACCGTGCGTCGGCGCAGGTAAATGCTTCCTTTCGTCCTTTTCTGGGCATGTTTCAGTGTGCAATGCAAAAGCCACCTATCAGGCCGATGACCGCTGCGGGCCGCGTTTCCTCATGAAAAAGGGGCCGCGTGTGGCCCCTAGATACCGATACCTATTCACTCGTGCTTGCTGCTCACAATCGCATCGGCATCACGACGTACCGGCATTCATCGGACCCTCTGGGGGTCAACAGCGTGCTCGAATTCGAATCGATCACCGACATCTGGACCTGCTCGCCATCGATCACACCAAGGACATCCAGCAAATAACCCACGTTGAAACCTATCGTCATCTCGTCTCCCTGGTATTCCACTTCGACGTCTTCCTCCGCCTCGTCCTGCTCCGGGTTATGCGCTTGCAGGTGTGCGACGGCGTCGCCGAGACGGAAACGGATGCCCCGGTACTTTTCATTGGACAGGATCGCTGTTCTCACCAATGCCTGTTTCAGCTCCTCTTTGTCTGCGAGGACCAGCTCGGCCTGGCCGCTCGGCATGACGCGTTCGTAATCGGGAAATCGACCGTCTATCAGCTTCGTAGTGAAACTCGTCTCCCCAAGATGGACGCGCATATGGCTGTTGCTAATCTCGAAAGCGGCATCCGCGTCCGAGTCTCCCAACAAGCGCCCAAGCTCGATGACCGCCTTGCGCGGAAGGATGATCTGGATGTCGGTTCCCGTCCCTTGATCGAATGGCGCATCGCAGAGCGCCAGACGGTGCCCATCCGTCGCTACCGCACGCACACGTCCAGCGCGAATCTCGAGCAGCAGTCCGTTGAGATAGTACCTGACATCCTGTTGCGCCATCGCGAACTGCGTCTTGTCGACCAATCGCTTCATCACACCGACCGGCAGGACAAAACGCTCGCTTGGATTTGCCGGTTCTATGCTCGGATAATCCTGCGCCGGCAGCATTCCCAGCGTGTAACGGCCCCGCCCCGACTTGAGAACGGCCCTGTCACCCCCCCCCTCCACTTCGATCGAAACCGAAGCGCCTTCCGGTAACGCCTTGCAGATATCCAGCAGTTTGCGTGCCGGCAGCGTGAAGTCCGTTTCGCCATCGCCATCCACCGTCGTCTGAGTGCGCAATTCAACTTCCAGGTCGGTCGCGGTCAAAGACAGGGTGTTGCCTTTGAGCGATATCAGCACATTCGCCAAGATAGGAAGCGTCTGCCGTCGTTCAACCACGCCTACGATCTGTTGCAGGGGTTTGAGCAAATCGTCCCGGTTGGCGCTGATTTTCATTGTGCTTGTTCTCCGGTGTCCTAATTATAAAAAAGACTTTTATTAAAAATTATTATTGTTATTAGTCAGGCCCCACACTGTGGACAAACAGATTAATCCTTTTATAAACAATTACTTGAAACACTAATTCTGGACAAATCTTGCGTCTCAAAGCCTTGGGCGGCCTGTTTAGCTTATGTGGATAACTTGCGTTTATCGGGCGACCCTGGTTTTCCCCCAATTCGCTTCACATCAATTGCTCAGGGTTCTCAACAGGTTGCTGTAGTCCTCGGCAACCCGCTGATCGGTATCACGCAGTTCGGCAATCTTGCGCGTTGCATACAGCACCGTCGTATGGTCCCGACCGCCGAACGCCTCACCGATTTCTGGCAAGCTGTGATTCGTCAGTTCCTTGGAAAGCGTCATCGCCACCTGCCGCGGTCGGGCAATCGTGCGGCTGCGTTTGCTGGAGAGCAGATCGGACGTCCGGATCTTGAAGTACTCTGCCACCGTGCGCTGGATGTTATCCATCGTGACGAGCTTGTCCTGCGCCGCGATCATGTCGCGCAGCGCTTCTTTCGCAAAATCCATCGTGATCGGCCGACCAGTGAATTCGGCGTTCGCGATGATCCGGCGCAGCGCGCCTTCGAGTTCACGGATATTCGAGCGCACGCGTTTGCCGATGAAGAATGCCACCTCGCTGGGCAGTTCGACACCAAACAACTGTTGCGCCTTGGACTGGAGAATCGCGACCCGCGTCTCCAGGTCGGGAGGTTCGACGGCAACCGTCAAACCCCAACCGAAGCGTGACTTCAGCCGGTCCTCCAGACCGTCGACCTCCTTGGGGAATCGGTCGCTGGTGAGAATGATCTGCTGTTGTGACTCGAACAATGCATTGAAGGTATGGAAGAATTCCTCCTGGGAACGTTCCTTACCCGCAAAAAACTGGACGTCGTCGATCAGTAACGCGTTGACCGAACGCATCTTGCGTTTGAAGTCATCGATCGTGCCATGCTGCAGCGCCTTGACCATTTCGGCGACGAATCCCTCCGAATGCATGTACAGGACCCTCGCATTCGGATTGTTTCCTAAAATTCTGTTCCCCACCGCGTGCATCAGGTGGGTCTTCCCAAGTCCCACGCCGCCGTAGATGAAGAGCGGATTGTAGACCCGCCCGGGATTGTCGCCGATCTGCATCCCTGCAGCCCGCGCCAATTGGTTCGATTTACCCTCGACGAAGCTCTCGAAGGTGAAATCCGGGTTCGTATTGGCCTTGACCTGGGGCACCGGTGCAGCGCTTTCCGCTTGTCTGTTCATCATCGGGCGACCGCTGCGCTCGGTTGCCACGCTTTCAACGGCTGATCCGGGGCGTGGCGCGCTGCCGATCTCGAGACTGATCGACATTCCGCTCCCACCCTGACCAAGGTCACTCATATAACCGAGCAGCTGCTCCAGATAGTGCTTCTTCACCCAATCCAGCACAAAGGCGTTGGGCGCCATGAGTCGCAGCCGAGACTCTTCCTGAATGCAATGCAAGGGTCTGATCCAGGTGTTGAACTGTTGACTGGGTATCTCGTTGCCGAGTCGGTCAAGGCAATGCTGCCAAAGATCTGTATTCATAATTTTTTGATGATTGAACCGGACACCTGAACGCGCTGCTCCCCGGTGGGCATCAGCGCGACGT
>CBDTXT010000179.1:0-6447 GCA_965364465.1 uncultured Chromatiaceae bacterium | reverse complement strand
TTCAAAGCCTGTTTTCCAATCACGGCCGTTCGCCTGGTGAGATTTTCGGGCTAGAACGCATCGCCGGGGATGCGCACCCAGCCTTCCATCAGGACACGTGCACTGCGGCTCATCACGACCTTGTTGACCGTCCAGTCGCCGGCATTCTGACTGGCCTCGGCGCCCACCTTCAAGGTGCCGGACGGGTGACCGAAGGTCACGGACGCACGATCACCGCCACCGGCAGCCAGATTCACCAGGGTTCCGGGGATCGCTGCTGCCGTGCCGATCGCGACCGCCGCGGTGCCCATCATCGCGTGGTGCAGTTTGCCCATGGACAGGGCCCGCACGTTGAGGTCGATATCGTCCGCATCGATCCGTTTGCCGCTGGATGCCGTGTAACCTCGCGGCCTGGCGACAAAGGCCACCTTGGGGGTGTGCTGCCGGGCGGCAGCTTCCTCGATACGCTCGATCAGGCCCATGCGCACGGCACCATGGGCGCGGATGGTCTCGAATATGGCCAGGGCCTTGTCGTCGGCGTTGATCGCTTCCTGCAGCTCAGTGCCCGTGTATCCGATGTCTTCGGCATTGAGGAACACGGTGGGGATACCGGCATTGATCATCGTCGCCTTGAAGGTGCCGACGCCGGGGACCTCCAGGTCGTCGACCAGCTTGCCGGTCGGGAACATGGCCTCGGTGGCATCGACCGGGCGCATGAAGTCCACCTGCACCTCGGCCGCCGGGAAGGTCACGCCGTCGAGTTCGAAATCGCCGGTCTCCTGCACCTCGCCGTCGGTGATCGGCACGTGTGCAACGATGGTCTTCTGGATATTCTTCTGCCAGATGCGCACCACCGCCACACCGTTCTGCGGAACGCGCTCCGCGTCGACCAGGCCGCTGCTGATCGCAAATGAGCCAACCGCCGCAGTCAGGTTGCCACAGTTGCCGCTCCAGTCGACGAAAGGCTTGTCGATCGAGACCTGACCGAACAGGTAGTCGACATCGTGATCGACCCTGTCGCTGCGCGCCAGGATCACCGTCTTGCTGGTGCTCGACGTGGCGCCACCCATGCCATCGGTATGCTTACCGTACGGATCGGGACTGCCGATCACGCGCAGTAACAGCCTGTCGCGCGCCTCGCCCGGCACCTGCGCCACCTCCGGCAGGTCGGTCAGCTTGAAGAACACACCCTTGCTGGTGCCGCCACGCATGTAGGTGGCTGGGATCTTGATCTGCGGTACCTGGGCCATGTCTTTGTCTCGTCCTGTTGCCATTCACGTCGGGCGGGTTGAGCCGACCGCGATACCCCCTAGGCGGGGATCTCGATCATTTGCTCGATGCAAGGAAATCCTGTGCGAAACGCTGCAGCACACCGCCTGCTCCGTAAACCGAAACCTCTTCTGCGGTATCCAGGCGACAGGTCACCGGGATCTCCACGGACTCGCCGCCGGTACGATGCATCACGACGGTCAGCTCGGCGCGCGGGCCGACCTCTCCGATCACGTCAAAGGTCTCGGTTCCGTCGATGCGGTAGGTCTCGCGGGTCTCGCCGGCCTTGAACTCAAGCGGCAGCACGCCCATTCCGACCAGGTTGGTGCGGTGGATGCGCTCGAAACCCTCGGCAACGATCGCCTCGACCCCGGCCAGGCGGACACCCTTGGCCGCCCAGTCGCGCGAGGAACCCTGGCCATAGTCGGCACCGGCCACGATGATGAGCGGCTGTTTGCGCGCCATGTAGGTCTCGATCGCCTCCCACATGCGCATCACCTCGCCTTCGGGCTCGACGCGCGCCAGCGAACCCTGCCGCACCTCGCCCTTCTCATCGCGCACCATCTCGTTGAGCAGTTTCGGGTTGGCAAAGGTCGCACGTTGCGCGGTCAGATGGTCGCCACGATGGGTGGCGTAGGAGTTGAAGTCCTCCTCCGGCAGACCCATCTTGTGCAGGTAGGCGCCGGCCGCGCTGTCCAGCAGGATCGCATTTGATGGCGACAGGTGATCCGTCGTGATGTTGTCACCCAGAACAGCCAGCGGACGCATGCCCCTGAGTGTGCGTTCTCCGGCCAATGCGCCCTCCCAGTACGGCGGACGGCGGATATAGGTACTCTGCGGACGCCAGTCGTACAGCGGACTCTCGGCCTGCTGGCGCGCACCGAGATCAAACATCGGCGTGTAAACCTGGTTGAACTGCTCGGGTCTCACATGCTCGGCGACGATCGCATCGATCTCCTCATCGCTCGGCCAGATGTCTTTCAGCCTGATCGGCTTCCCGTCCTTGTCGGTTCCCAGTGCATCCCGCTCGATATCGAAACGCACGGTACCCGCGATGGCATAGGCGACGACCAGCGGCGGCGAAGCCAGGAAGGCCTGCTTGGCATACGGATGGATGCGCCCGTCGAAGTTGCGGTTGCCGGAGAGTACCGCGGTCGCGTACAGGTCTCTGTCGATGATTTCCTGCTGGATCTTCGGATCCAGTGCGCCACTCATGCCGTTACAGGTCGTACAGGCGTAGCCAACGATGCCGAAACCGAGCCTTTCCATCTCGGACAGCAGACCGGCCTCTTCCAGATACAGCCTGGCGACCTTGGAGCCCGGGGCGAACGAGGACTTGACCCAGGGCTTGCGTACCAGACCGAGCTGATTGGCCTTGCGCGCAATCAGTCCGGCCGCCACCACGTTGCGCGGGTTACTGGTGTTGGTGCAGCTGGTAATGGCCGCGATGATCACCGCGCCATCGGGCATTTCGCCCGCTTTCTTCTGCCACTCGCCAGCGATACCGCGCTCGGCCAGGGCCGAGGTTGGCAAGAGGCGATGCGGGTTCGATGGCCCGGCCATGTTGCGGCAGACCGTCGACAGGTCGAATTCGAGCACGCGCTCGTATTCGGCGCTCTTCAGCTCATCCGCCCACAGCCCGGTGGTCCTGGCGTATTGCTCGACCAGCGCGACCTGCTCGGCATCACGACCGGTCAGTTTCAGGTACTCGATGGTCTGCTCGTCGATGTAGAACATGCCGGCCGAGGCGCCGAACTCGGGCGTCATGTTGGAGATGGTGGCGCGGTCACCGATGGTCAGATCTGCCGCGCCCTCACCGAAGAACTCCAGGTAGGCGGACACGACGCGTTCCCTGCGCAGGAACTCGGTCAGTGCCAGCACGATGTCAGTCGCGGTGATACCCGGCTGACGCCGGCCAGTCAGCCTGACGCCGATGATGTCGGGCAGGCGCATCATGGACGGCCGACCCAGCATCACGGTCTCGGCCTCCAGGCCGCCGACCCCGATGGCGATAACCCCCAGTGCATCGATGTGTGGGGTATGACTGTCGGTGCCGACGCAGGTGTCCGGGAAGGCAACACCGTCGCGTGCCTGGACGACCGGCGACATCTTTTCCAGGTTGATCTGGTGCATGATGCCATTGCCGGCCGGTATGACATCCACGTTCTCGAACGCCGACTTGGTCCATTCGATGAAGTGGAAACGGTCCTCGTTTCGACGATCCTCGATCAGGCGGTTCTTCTCGAACGCGTCCGGCTCGAAACCGGCGTGCTCCACGGCCAGCGAGTGGTCGACGATCAACTGGGTCGGGACCACCGGGTTGACCTTCGCCGGATCACCACCCTGGTCGGCAATCGCATCGCGCAGACCCGCCAGATCGACCAGCGCCGTCTGACCCAATATGTCGTGGCAGACCACACGCGCCGGGTACCAGGGAAAGTCCAGATCGCGCTTGCGCTCGATAATCTGTCTCAGGGCGTCGTCCAGGTCGGATGGGGCACAGCGACGAACAAGTTGCTCCGCCAGCACCCGGGCGGTGTATGGCAGTTTCTCGTAGGCGCCCGGCTGGATCGCTTCGACGGCCGCGCGGGTATCGAAATAGTCCAGTCGGGTACCGGGCAGCGGTTTTCGGTTTGTCGAGTTCATAACGTGTTCCACAAGACGGTAATTTGATGGGTTTCTCCGACCCTGGAAGTGCGCATCCCGGGCAGGCGGACCGTGTTTTTCCAACTGAACATGGGAGTCGTCAAAAAGTGCGACAGGCCAGCGATCACAGGCAGTACTGCAACCCGAACCGACCTCTCCGAGGCTTACTGTCGACAATATAGGGGGGCGTTCACAATGGTTCAATCGAAACCAGCCGAGATTGTCGACAAAACACTCAATGCAATCGATTTAATGCGCCAACAATAGCCGCTCCTCCCGAAGACGCCATCGAGGCGCCCTGTGCGGCCTATCACAAGCATCTGTTTTCATTGCGATACTGGGCGCGGCCGACCGGGCCGCAATCGGAATTGGCTACAATGCCCTTCCCACAGACGAATCCGAAAAGCGGCTATGAGACGAATCACCTACCAAGACATGGTGGCGGAAATCGCACCGAAAATAAAAGAATGCTTTCCCTGGGATGTCGAAGAAAGACAGGAGGCCGGTGACGACATCCTGTTTCTGGATGTCCGGGAGAACCAGGAATACGACACCATGCACATAGAGGACTCGCTGCACGTCCCGCGCGGCATTCTCGAGACGGCCGTGGAATGGGATCACGAGGAAACCGAACCGGACCTCGTGCAGGCACGTGACCGGCAGATCGTCGTGGTCTGCCGCTCCGGGAGCCGGAGCGTCTTTGCCACCTATACGCTGATGCAGATGGGCTACCAATACGTCACATCGCTGAAAACCGGATTACGCGGTTGGAACGAATACAATCTGCCCCTGGTGGACATGGAGGGCAACCCGATCGACCCTGAGCTGGGCGACCGGTATTTCGCCAACAAGTTGCTCGACTACCAGCGCAAGCCGAAGGGCTAGTGGTCACGTCGACGACAGGTAACGCACCCGCGTCGGCAGATTGAGTGAATCCATCGGGGTCGATGCAATTCTCGACCAGGGCGACGTAGCTGTTCTCTGCTGCGTTCCCCTTGCGGCCCCGCTACGTGCTGCCAGCGGTATGCGACTGCTGTGAAACCCAGGCTATTGCGCCATCGTAGTCGTCGCCATCGAAGAAATGCGCCTTGGCGTTGACGAACTGCGACATGATTTTTTCCGCCAGACGTTGCCACGCCTTATTGCCGACTATCGCGATGCGCTCGGGCTTGCGCCGGTGCTCACGCACGAGCGAAAGGTGGTTGCCCAACGCAGACAGGCCGGACCAGCCATCGAATTCCCGCAGATCGAGCAGCAGCTTCACGTGCTCGTTCTGACTCATGACGCTTGCCAGCTCCGCCTCTATGCCCTCGTAGGCGCTGGGCTCGAGCTTACCCATCAGTTTCGCAATGACGACCCCGTCGTTCACGCTGAAATGCATGGTACCGAGCGACTCCTGGAGCCAGCGCTTTGCCTCATCCAGTTCATCGAGTGCAAAGAGCTTTATCGGGCAAGGCATCATGAAGCCGAAGGCCTTTATCACGCCCCTGACCCACTTTTCGTCCGTGACGATGGCCGCCCGCTCGAAACCGTTCCAATGGCGCAGGCCGAGCTTCGTGTCTTCCCAAGCGGCCTCCATGCTGTAGCCATCCAGACCAGGGCCCAACTGCGCCAGCAGCTTGATGCGATCATGGACCTCGATGGCCCGATCAATGGCCGGGGTGAGCACGTCATCATAGTCGTCATCCGTTACCTTGCCGGTCGCCCGGAAGCCGATCGTTCCGGCGGGTAATCCTGACATTTCTTCGATCATGTTCTGATCTCCTGACGGGTCGTGGACTTTTTTCGGGGGACATTCAACATAGCACAGCGCGCGTAGGCCAGAACCCACGGGGCCGTGTCCGGCGGACCGCCCGGCCAGAATGCTCGCGCCCGCTCGGGTGCGCGCCGCGTGAGGCGCAAAGCGCAGTGAACAGCAGACGCTTCCCCGGGGACGATACGCAACATTGCTTCATCAGCGACGCTCTCTCCGGGCCGGTACACAAGCGCCATCGCCTGTGTTTCGCTCGCTTGAATTAGCAACGGCTAGTCCGGCGCTCGCGAGCCTTGCCGATGACGCTTGTGGATCGGCTGAGTGTGACCGAACTTACCAAGCAGCCCACTAGCGCAATTGCTCGAGCGTGAACTGGATACTGGCGTCTTCGCTGGAGAACCAGATTTCACCGTCCTGCACCGTGCATTGCAGATCCATGTTGCGCTGCGCAAACGATGCAAGTTGTTCACTGATACCTTCCGGCAGCTTGAAGACCGACAGATGGGCAAAGCGCTCGAGCTTGTCCGATATCTGCTTCCACCAGACACTGGCCGCACGATGCTGGAAGCAGTAAATGATCACCCGCTCGGATCTTGCGCAGCCCTTCTTGATCCGCTTTTCATCCGGTTGCCCTATCTCTACCCAAAGGGTGATGTCTCCAGCGAGTGAGCGTTGCCACAGATCCGGCTCGTCACCCTGGCTGACGCCGCGGGCGAAACGCAGCTGATCGCCGGCATTGAGCGCGAACGCGAGCAGACGCACCATCATGCGCTCGTCCGTCTCGGATGGATGGCGCGCGA
>CBDTXT010000178.1:0-6517 GCA_965364465.1 uncultured Chromatiaceae bacterium | reverse complement strand
CAAAGGCATCGCCGTTAGACGCATGCTAAAAAACCACTCGAGTCCTTAATCCTAAAACATAAATTAAATCGTCTTCCTGATTGAGCGCAGGGTCAGCCATGAGCTGAAGGCTTGGTGTCAACTGCAATCCTTTCATAACGTCCCACCTATAGAAGACCTCGGCAGTATATTGATCTTCCAGCTTAAGTCCGAAAGTATCTTCATTCGGGCGCCCCCAATTGAATCCCACCCCGAATAAACCCGGGCCTTCAACTCCCTGTGGCTTATAGCCCAACCCAATACTGAGTGAAGCTTCAAGAAGGCTATCCCCTCCTGTTGACCAGCCACCACGAATAAACGGCAAGAATCGATTATCTACAGACCGTGTGGCAGAAAAGCTAATACCATGGCCTTTTTCGGTACCCACCTCTTCTCGAGCATCAACTTGATAGAAACTCAGGTGAACCTGATTAAAAAGCAGCTCCTGCTTGCTAGGCGTCCAGTGAAACTCAATATTTTTGAAAGTCTCAAAGTCATTGAAGAAGGTATTAAAACCCTGTGAGATATCCGTTGGATCTGCATTGACGTCAGCGATGCCGGCTATCATGTATACGGTGTCGGAAAGCCAGGCTGCAACCATGGTGCCCAATGCTCCATCAGGCAGACCACCCATAGTGCCTGAGCCCGTTGCGAAAACAAGATTGGAAAAACCCGTCCAAGGGCTGGCCATTGCATATACATCGGTATAGTCAGAAACATCGAGAAAGCCCGTGTAATTGACTATCTGCTGCTCATTAAAACTCTGGCGCCAGTAAAGATTGGTTATGCGCGTCCCCTGATCACTGAAGCAACAATGAAGCAAGCCAACGTAACCTAGCTCGAATCCAAAGTCAGCCGGTGCAATGCCATTATATTTTTCTCGGCTTTCAAGCTTAAAAACAAGACTTCCTGTATCAGCCTCACCACGACCAATCAGATCCCACTTACCATAAAAACGAATGACACCGCCTAGCGCCGAATCCTCACCAAGACTTTCACTCGCCTTATAGCCAAGTACGTTATAATCCACATTAAAATTAAAACCAGTTGCCGTAGCAACATCTTGCTTCCAGGTATGCCAGTCCCGCAAAGGCTGTTGTTGTATTGTCGTGGGCTTTTCTTTTCGGTTGTCTTCTAGTTGATTTTCAACCGCGTCAGGGCCTTGAACCAAGGCGCCGTCCGGACCTGAACCAACTGGCAGCGCTGCCCCTGAAACCCCATTGGCCAGCATTAAAACAATAGCGCCTACTTTCAACCCATGAGGCAGAGATGTCTCAAATTTAGGCCTTTCTATAGAACCCGTTAATACTAAACTCATGGGCACCACTATTTATCCGTTTCCAGCAGTTGCTTGGCGCGATGAATCCACTGCCCCATCGCCGGCGCCTGCCTCGAAATCCATCTGGGTGGTCAGGCCATCACGCAAATTGACCCTGCGACTGAACGGATCTGTTGCGTGCTGGTGCCCCTCGATAAAGCCCGGGGCGACGACGTGACCCTTGGCGTTGATGGTTTCTTCGCCCTTGATTGCGTCCGCGGTGATGGCGACGATCTTCCCGTCTTTTATCCCAACGTTGCGCACACCATCAAAGTGGGTCTCGGGATCCATGACCCTGCCGTTGTTGATCACGACATCGTAGGTCTCAGCCACGACGGGTGGGGAGATCGCTGTCGCCATCACCGCAAGCAGCATCAACGCCGCAAGCTGTGTACGGCCAGTATTGATTTTTAGAGCAATTGCCATCCGCTTTTTCCTAAACCTGTAGGATATCTTTCGATGCCTACTTCATAGGACCGATGTTGCCAACAGATCGCTGGCATTTACGTGTTTCGGCGAGGCACTTGGCGCCCTGTCTTTCCACGGCTGTTCGTTTTCGCTTGTCATGGGTCCAATCCTCGCGTCACAGCCCCCTATTTTTGAAAGGCGTTGTAAATGAAGTTGGGAACGATGGGAGAGACAGTCAGCGACACCGCCCAGTCCTGGCCGAAGGCATCGTTGGATTCGACGAAGTAATCGACACCGAGATCAACCTTTATCGGCAGTTTGCCGAACTTCGTCACCTTCCTCACAGACAGATTCAGCGGGATCGTCGCCTGATCGCCTTTCCAGTCATAGCTCAACTTGGAATCGGTGTATACCGTCCAGGCATTGGGCAGGTAAAAGCCGCCAAACAACTCCAGTTGCGATGTCGAGTAGCCGGCATCGCCGCCGCTGACATCCCATTGATGCGAAGGAAATACCGCCCAATAGGCCTTCTTACCGATTTTCGCCACCAGGAACTCGGGGCCCAGGCGATACTGGTCGGCGCTCAGCCGGTCGGCCCCCGTTGGCAGCGTTCCCTGGATGCCGCCTACCATGACCAAACCGCTGTCGTAGCTGCGTCCCACGCCCACGTCGAAGCCCATGTCGCCAAAGCCGCTGACGCTCTCGAAGCGATTGGCTTTTGTATCGAAGACAGGCTGTTCCCAGAGATAGGGGATCGCAGGGCGAATAAAGAGGTTGGTGGTGCCGCCTTCGGTCAACGGGAACGGAAACACCGGCTGAAACAGCGTCAGATTGGAGGACTGATCGCCAGCACCCGGCAAGTCGCCCTTGTATGCCGTGTAGGTCTGCTTGAATACCAGGGACGCCAGTGGCGTGTGGGGGTTGGAGAGTTCCTTTGACAGCTCGTCTGCTGAAAGGGTGTGCGGTTCCTTTCCCGCCGCCTCAAGCTCTTCCGGCCGGTCGACTTGATTCGGATTGTCTATTTCGTTTTTGTCACCCAGCAGCGGGAGGTCGTCGGCAGGATCGGCCTGGCGCATTGGGTCCGCGGCCGCCGCCGTAGAGACCAGTGTCAAGGCAAAAGCCGTCAACAATGCGCCAAAGAGCAGTCCGGCGGTCGCAGGGCGTTCACGACGCCTGTCACATCGGCAACGCACCTTGCTTCTGATCACGAAGGTCCTCGTCTCGGTCATGCAACCATCCTTTCGTTAATCTGTTAGTGCGAATTGCCAGCCCTTCAAGCAGGCATCGTCAACCGGTCGTCACAAATCTGCGTCGAGCGGCAATGCAGTTACGACGAGCCGTTTCCTGATGCCGGCACCGATGTCATTCGGCGGAGTGTTGCGAGCAACGCCTCGCCGGGATCGCTCTTGCGCAGCAAGGCAGCGCCATTGGCCTGCAAAGCGGACTCATCAAGCCCCGTTACTTCACGCGCCGTCACAAGAATCATCGGGATGTGCTCACCCGCCGATCTGAGCCGTTCCTGGAGATCAGTACCGGACATGCCACCAAGCTGGATATCCACGATCAAACAATCGAAATGCGGATGCTGCTGGTCGGCCAGGAAGGCCTCAGCTGACGGATAGACGACCGACTGAAAGCCGGATGCCTTGAGGAATCTCGCCAGAGACCGCCCCACACTTTCATCGTCATCCACCACCCCGATCACCGGTTCGATTGCCTATTCGTTGATCATCTGTGGACGGTACAGTAGTGCGCTGTTTGGCGGGGAACCAGAGTCCCTTTCGGGACGGTGGAAGGCTTGGGCATCAGGCGTTACGCATACAAGCGCAGGGGTGCCCGTTGACAACCTCAACCGCCTTGGGGCGTCGGTTTGCGCTATTGGTTCAATCCCCGAAGCCGATCCCAGCTATTGAGGCTGTGGCCGCGCTATCTCTGGGGCCGGGGCAAGCGTTGACCGTCAGGTTCCTTAGCCCGCGAGGCTATCGTCGGAAAAGAACTGCTGCTCGGAACATTACTCAACTGAGTCCGAGGTTCCGAATCCCAATTCGACGGCAAGTTGCACAAGTTCGGCAACGGACTTGACCTCGAGTTTCCTCGTCAGGTTCGTTCGGTGGCGCTTGACCGAACGCTCGTCGATGCCCAGCTCGGCCGCGATCTGCTTGTTCAACTGTCCCTGCATGACCTGGGACAGCACTTGGCGTTCGCGCGGTGTCAGCGTTTCGAAGCGCGATCGCTGGTCGTGGCGGCGTGCCCGTTGATGCCGCTCGCGGGCATCACGCGCCAGGGCCCGCTCGATGGCGGCAATCACCACCTCCTTTGGTGCTGTCTTCACCAGGAAATCCTCGGCACCCCGACGCATGGCGGCGACGCTGCTGGGGATATCGCCCTGGCCGGTGAGGAAGACGACAGGTAGCGGATTGGCGGACTGCGCCAAGGCCGCCTGCAGTGCCAAGCCGTCCATGTCGGGCATTTGGAGATCCGCCAACACGCACCCCGTTGCCCCCTGCGGGCAACGTGCGAGGAAATCGCCGGCAGAGCGGAAGCATTCGGTGACATAGCCGCTGCTCCGCAACAGGCGCTGGATGCTCCGGAGGAAGGGCGCATCGTCGTCCACGACGAAAACGGTCGGCACCGGGTCGCTCATGCCGCCACCTCCGGCCGTGCAACGGGCAGCGTAAATCGAATGCAGGCACCCCCGTCCGGATTGTTTTCCGCCCAGATGCGTCCCCCGTGTGCCTCAACGATGGTTTTCGAGATCGCAAGCCCGATGCCGGTGCCCTCGCGCTTTGTGGTAACAAACGGCTCAAAAAGATCCGACAATCGATCGGGGTCGATACCTATCCCCGTGTCCTCGACGGCCAACTCGACCAGTCCACCGTCCACTTGCGCGGCGTTGATGCATATTTGTCTAACGCCGTTCGGTCTCGCGTCCAGCGCATCCAGGCCGTTGAGCAACAGGTTTACCAGAACCTGTTGGAGCTGGACGCGATCCCCGCGCACCTCGGGGAGCGTTGCGGGAACCGTGATGCGCAACGCCGCATGGCGCGCCTGCATTTCGGCGTTGAGCAAGGCCGCAACCTGCCCGATCAAGTCCGAAAGCGCGATCACCTCGAACCGGAGCTCTCGGTGTTTCAACAGCGCGCGCATCCGGTCGATGACCGCCGCGGCCCGCTGGTCGTCGCGCTGGATGTCGACGAATATCTCCCGCAGCTCGCTGAGATCGGGTGGATCCTGGCGCAGAAACAGTTCCCCCGCTTCGGCATTACGGAGAATCGCCCCCAACGGCTGATTGAGCTCGTGCGCCAGCGCCGCGGAAAGCTGGCCCAGGGCAAAGACACGTTGGGTGTGACTCAGCGCGCTGCGGTGTTTCTGCAATTCGCTTTCGAACTGTCTCCGGGCGGTGATGTCCATGGAGACGCCACGCAGACGCGAAGGCTCGCCCTGCGCGTCCCGCTCAACCTTGCCTGACGCGGTGATCCAGCGCTCCTCCCCACTCGGGCTTGTCATACGAAAGTCCGCTTCGAAGTCCCTGTGCTGCTCGATGGCCTGATCCAACGCCTCTCGAATCCTGTCGCGGTCATCGGGATGGACCAGCGACAGGTGGCGCTCGTGGTTGGCGAGCCCCGGCCCCGAGGTGCCGGTTCGCTCTTTGCCGACATCATCGATCCAGACCTCATCCCGCTTGATGTCCCAGTGCCAAAAGCTCAGATCCGCGGCACGCGCGGCCAAGCGCATGCGCTCTTCGCTTTCGCGCAGCTCGCGGGACAGCTGTTTTGCACGAATCAGCTCCACACTCAGCTCGAAGGCCATGGCGAGCACGAAGATCAGGAAAACCAGACCAATCAGAGGACTGGGTAGGATTCCGCGAACCATTAAGTCAGTGAAAACTGCCGCCAATGCGATGGCAATCGGTAGAGAGGCGCCCAGTACCCATGCCTGTCTTGCCCTTCCGAGTTTCCACGCGGCAATGGCGGCGTCCAGGACATAGATGAGCAGCAAACCCGTGCTCAGGCGAAGGACCAGATGCCAGGGATTCGCCTCGCCAACGGGCGCAGACAGGGTCTCGCCGAGGAAATACACCTCCCTCAGGGCGTGAATCTCCTGAAAGGTGGCGTTGGGGAGTGGGGAGAAATTCAGGACGAGTATCAGCCCACGCAGGCCGGTGATGAGCCACGCCAACCAGACACGTCCGGTTCCCAGGTAGTGGTAAAGGAACCATACGATCGCGATCGCCACCGTCGCGACCGGTATGTGCAACCAGCGCAAGATAATCCCGAACTCGGCAGGTGTCTGCGCACGCATAAGGGCCAGTTCCAGCATTGCCACGGCCGCAGCCGCGACCGCGCTGACCGCGAACAGCAGGTTTGCAACGGCCTCCCGATCGCGAAGCCATACGAGCAAGTGCACCCCGGCCAGCGTAAAGGAGACGGCGGCGGCCATCGACCAGGTGACGGTGACCCAGCTCATCGATTGGCCCCACAGGTTGGACTTATCGGTTTTGCGTACCAACTCGCGGCGCGCAGTTCATCCATCCGATTGCTCTCCGTCTCCGGGGCGTCGCCGGTCCGACGTGTGGAAACTTATCCGTGTAGTTGCCAACCCATGACGCGGCGCAGGCACCAATCAATCACGCATGCCGGATTCAACGCGTCCTATCGCCCCCTATCCTGCGCATCTTTCACCGATCATCCCGTAACCCTATCGAAACCGGAGAGGTCGCAGCTACTGATTCACGCTGTCAGCGGCATGGAGGGTAGTGCAGTCTTCACCCCG
>CBDTXT010000177.1:0-6522 GCA_965364465.1 uncultured Chromatiaceae bacterium | reverse complement strand
GTCGGATCGGTCAGCCAGTAGAAGCGATGGGGCGGCACAACGAGGTGGTCCTTGAACTGCGCTGGTGATTCGCCCGAGTAGAGGTCGCGCAGCCCGCCGAACGCGAAATGGCCGCGGTTCGCCAGGTCGCTCAGCGTCAGCGACTGCGGCATTGCGTCGAAGTTGCCGACCACCAGCACGCTGTCGTTGAGCTGGAACGGGTTGTTGCGCATGAAGACGAACAGGTGCGGGTTGCCGGTCGGGATCAGCGTGCGGTTGTTGTAGTCGGCGAACGCCGGTGTGCTCTTGCGCACCGCGATCATCTTCTGCAGACCCATGAAGATGCGTTGCTCTACCGAGCCGTGGCGCCTGCGCAGCTCGGCCTTTTCCCAGTCGATGCGCGGCCGGTGTATCCAGCGGCTGTCCTTGGCCTTGAACTCGTCCTGCAGGAAGTTCTGGTCGTTCAGCGTGCCGATCTCGTCCCCGTACCAGAGCAGCGGGATGCCGCCGAACGACATGATCATGCTGTGCAGCAGCAGGATCATGTCGATGCTGTCGTCGATGGCCTTCTGGTCGCCGCTTTCGAGCGCGCTCTCCAGCCCGGCCAACGACGCGAGTGAGCCGGAGATCCGCGCGTCGCCGGTCTTCTCGTTACGGCCGAACGGCTGGCCGCGGGCCGGCGAGCCCTCGAAGACGCCGGTGAAATAGTCCACCAGGAAGTGGCGGTGTGCGGAGGGGTCGTAGCCGCACTTGACGATGTCGGCATCGTCGAAGCCCAGGCCGATGTCGTCGTGGCAGCGCACATAGTTGAGCCAGGTCGCACGGTCCAGTTTGTCCGGCAGGCTGCGGATGCCCTGATCCAGCAGCTTGGCGTTCTTGGTCGCGACCGCCTCCCAGAGCAGCGCCATGAAGGTCGCGTTGTAAGCGATTTCGCATTCCTTCGCGATCACCGCATCCTCGCCGAAGTACTTGATGATCTCGACCGGGGCGACGATGGCCTCGGCGATGAACAGCACGCCCGGCGCGGTGACCTGGCTGCAGTCCTTCATCAGCTGCAATATCAGGTGGGCCTCGCGCTCGTTCTGGCAGATGGTGCCGATCTTCTTCCAGAGGAACGCCACCGCGTCCAGGCGCACGATATCGGCGCCCTGGTTGGCCCAGAAAAGGATGATGTCGAGCATTTCGATGAACACGGTGGGATTGCTGTAATTGAGATCCCACTGGTAATGATTGAACACCGTCATTACCCATTTGCCCATCGCCTCGTCGTAGACGAAGTTGCCCGGTGATGTCTCCGGAAAGATCTCGGGCATGGTCTCTTCGAACATGTCCGGGACGTCGCGATTGTCGAAAATGTAGTAGTAGTCGCGATAGCGCGCTTCACCGGCCCGCGCACGGCGGGCCCATTCGTGTTCGTCGGAGGTATGGTTCACCACGACGTCGAGCGTGACCAGCATGTTGCGCCTGCGCAGGTCGGCGGTCATCTCGCGCAGCCCCTGGAGCGTGCCGATGCGCGCATCGATATTGCGGAAATCGCTTACCGCATAACCGCCGTCGCTGGCGCCCTTGGGACACTCGAGTACCGGCATGATATGCAGCATGTTGATGCCAAGTTCCTGCAGATAGCCCAGGTGCGAGCGCAGGCCCTCGAGGTCTCCGGCGAAACCGTCGGCGTAGAGTGCCATGCCGACCCACTCCTGGCTCAGGAACCAGTTGTGCTGCTTCTCGCGCCGGATGTCGATCTTCTTCAGTTCCGGCTGGCGTTTAATGTAATTGGTGGCCATCACCTCGACCAGGCGCACCATCTGCTCGGCGAAATCTTCCCGCTTGCCGTAGAGGTGGTGGAACAGCGAATAGATCGCGTAGAAGTTGGCGCCGAGACGGGTATAGAAGTGTCGCAGGTCGCGCTTGCGGATGTCCGGCTTGAGTTCGTCCAGTATCTGGTTGAGCAGCGAGTGGGATACCTGTTCGTACATGACTACACCCGGTCGAGGCCCCATTGGTCGATGAAGTTACGGTAGAAGTCGAGATCGTTCACGGTCGCGCCGCGTCTGCCGACCACGCCGGACGCGAAGGCCTGGGCGCGTTGCAGCATGACCTCCGGCGGCCAGCCGCTGGCCAGGCCAAGGATGATCACCGACGCGAACGCATCACCGGCGCCGACCGTATCGACCACGTCGATGGCCCGGTCCGGGCCCGCGTGGAAGCGGTCGCCGCTGGCGGTCCACAGCTCCGCGCCGTCCGCGCCATGGGTCACGATCAATCCCGCGAGCCGGTAGGCGTTCAGAAAATCGGCCGCGGCCGAGGGTCCGGCCGATCCCGCGGCCTGTAGTTCCGTGAGTTCGTGCACATTGAGCTTGACCCAGTGTGCCCCGTGCAGCATTTGCTGCATCGCGGCGCGCCGCCACCAGGGCGGGCGCAGGTTCACGTCGACGAACAGCGTAGCGGGTCCGGCGGCGCGAAGCCGTTCCAGTGCCGCCTGCGATCCGGCCTCGCGCAGCGCCAGGCTGCCGTGGTAGAGCAGCCGGCAGTCTCCGGGCATCGAGTCGATGCTGATTGCATCGAAGGCGCTGGGACAGACGATGTCATAGCTCGGCTCGCCATTGGCGAAGCGGACCTCGACGCGGCCCGTGGGCAGCGTCGGATCGATGCCGACGCCGCCCGTCTGCATGCCCCATTCGGCCATCGCGCTGCGAATCTGCCCGCCCTCGGCATCGTTGCCGACGCGACTGATGAAGTAAGGGTCCTGACCGAACGCCTGCAGGTGCCAGGCGACGTTGAACGGCGCGCCGCCTAGTACGCGCTGCCCATCGGGAAAATGATCGAACAGCACTTCGCCGAACAGGCACAGGCGGCCCTTGCTCATGGCTGCTGACCTGCGACCGGAAACCCCATCCACGCGACCGTGTCCGGATGGTAGTGCGCAATTCCCTCGAGCATCCCGGCGCTGTAATTGCCGTTCATGCCCATGAAGCCGCCCTGCGCAATATAGAGTTGCTCCGAACAGCCACCGTCACGGGCCAGGCGCCGCGCCAGGTCGCGCACCTCCGGGTGGCTGTTGGCTACCAGCACGGCCGGGATCGCACTCGCCAGCACCTCTATGTCGTTTCCGCTGTCGCCGCAGAACACCGTGTCAGATTGATCGAAGCCATGCATCCCCATCAGGGCCTCGATTGCGTGATACTTCGACGCGCGCGCCGGCAGTACGTCGAGCAGGCCGATGCCCGCCGGCTCGTCGACGCTCCATATCAGGCGTGCCGCCACCCCGTTTTCGCGCAGGCGCTGCTCGATCTTGTGCGAAAGATCGCGGCGATCGCTCTGCAGCGGCACGTAATAGCTGACCTTGTAGTCGTTCTGCTTGGCGCCCTCCTGCAGGCGCAGCGCGGACATGTCGATCAGCAGTGACTTGATGTCGCGATGCCCGTGGCCGCGCCAGTCCTTGCCGATCTCGGCCTCCCAGGTCGCCTGCCGGACCCAGTCCTGCTGCGGGCCGACGCGGTAAATGGTCGTGCCGACGTCACCGATGACGAAATCGGGCAGCGGCAGCTGGTAATAGGTGATGGCCTTTTGTACCAGAACGCGGTGGCGCCCGGTCACGTAGGCGAGCATCACCTCCGGCCGCCCGGCCAGCGCGGCGAAGCGGACGCGCGCCTGCGGCGACTCGGATTGCGGCCCGTTCGGGATCAGGGTCCGATCCAGATCGGTGCAGACCAGCAGCTGTTCGGTCATTCGTGCTCCGGCACATGGCAGCTGCCAAAGAAGTCGTAATGGTCGATGGCCTCGAGTATCCCCAGTGCGTGGGCCTGGGACGCGAAATAGATACGCTCCTGGTCCACCAGCTGCGACAGTTCCTCGTGGTGTCGGTTGCCGACCACGGCGGCCAGCGTGTTGCCGCGCATCATGTCCTCGTCGCCGCCCGAACCGCCGACCGCGAGGATGTGTTCCAGTGGTATCTCGAGGCGCTGTGACACGTAGCGCAGTGCCTGGCCCTTGGAGGCCCGCGACGGCACGATGTCGAGGAACTGCCCGAACGAGCAGATCACGTTCGCGGTGAGCTCTTCCTGCCGAATCAGGTTCGTGATCTCGTCAATCGGCGGGGCCTTCTGCGCGTCGTGGAAGTACGAGATCTTGAACGGCGTCTGTTCCTTCTTCGATTGCGGCTCGAGCCCGGGCAGGCCATCCAGTACGCGGCGGACCTGCTTGGGGTTCCAGTGGTGGTCGATGTGGTTCGCCCAGTAATCGTCCTCGGTCAGTGCCTGGCCGTAATGGATGCGCGTGCCCAGGCTGCTGATCAGCACATCGGGCGTCGGGATGCCCTGCTTTTTCATCAGCGCGAGCGCCGAATCGATCCGGCGGCCGGTTGCGATACCGAAGGTCACGCATTTGCGGTTTTCACGCATCACCTCGACGAAGCGTTTGAGCGCCAGGCCGTCACCGACCAGGTTCTGGTCCAGGTCGGTGAAGATGGCGCGATCCCGGTAGCGGATGCTGCGCGACACGCGCTGCTCGCGCGGGATCGGCTCGTACCTGTCGGACAGCCCGGCCAGCCTGTCGAGATAGGTCTCCGCATGTGCCTCCCAGGCATAGTGCCGTTTGACGCCCTCGATGCCGTTACGCGATGCACGCGTCCAGGCCGCCTTGTCGCGCAGCAGCTTGAGCAGTGCGTTGGTGATCGCCGCGCTGTCCAGCGGGTCGACCAGTTCGCCGTTGTGGCAGTTTCCGATGATGTCGACCGGCCCGCCGTTCTCGGTTGCGACCACCGGCAGCCCGCTCGCGGCGGCCTCGAGCAGGGTCAGACCGAACGGTTCGGTCAGTGCCGGGTTCACGAACACACCGCCGCCCGCTGCCGCCATCCGGTAGATCTCGGGCACCTCGTCGGCCCGATGGCTCTTGGGTACCGCGACCCGGCCGTAGAGGTCATAGGCGTCGATCAGCAGCAGGACATGGGTCAGGACCGACTGGGCACCCGGGTCGAGGTCGCGGATGTCGTCGCGGTTGCCGGCGACGATCAGCAGGTTGGCCACCTGCCGCAACGCCTGTGACTCACCGAAGGCCTCGATCAGCGTCAGTATGTTCTTGCGTTCGTCGGGCCGCGACAGCGCAAGGACCAACGGTTTCTCCGGGTTGCTCAGGAAGCGGTCGACCTGGGCGGCGAATCCGAACCTTTCGTCCTTCGACGGCGGGTGAAACTGCTCCAGGTCGGTGCCGGGCGGGATCACCGCCATGCGTTCCGGGTCGTAGTAGCTGTACAGCCCGTACTGCTGCTCGATCTCGTTGTGCGTGCTGGCCACGACCAGGTCGGCGTTGGCCAGGATCTCTTCCTCGGCGTCGATGCGCCGCGCGATGTTGTAGGTGTCCTCGATGGCCTCGCGCGACAGGCCACGGGCCAGCAGCCGCTTGCGCTTGTCCCGTCCCAGCGAGTGGCCCGTGTGTATCAGCGGGATGCCCAACAGGTTGGCCAGGCGCACGCCGACGTAACCGGCGTCGGCATAGTGGCTGTGGATGAAGTCGGGCAGGCGCGGCTGACCGTTGAGCCAGTTCACCAGGTTGTCCATCAGGCAGTCGAGGTGATCCCAGAGCTGCTCCTTCGCGATGTATTCCTCGGGGCCGGCGTCGATCCGCACGATCCTCGCCTTTTCGCCCAGCGACTCGACGGGCTGCGCATAGTCGCTGCTGACCGCCGGGTCGACGACGCGCCGGGTGATCAGGTCGACCTGTGCCACCGCGTCGCTCTTGGCCAGTGCCCGGGCCAGGTCGACCACGTACTTGGTCTGGCCGCCGGTATCCGCGTCGCGACCGAGTTCGAGATCGCCGCCGCGGATCAGGCCGTGGACGCTCACGAGGAGGATGTATTTGGCTCTCGGGGCGGTGGTCATGTCGTACAGATGATGTGCCCCCAATCGGCACCAGGCGGCGGGTCAAGATCGAACGCCCGCCGGACAGGGCTATTCTTCGGCGATGCGCGGCAAGATGCAAATCGGTGTGCCGTGCCCCCGGCGCGACGTTGGGTGGCTGGCACTTCGGCCTGATCAATGCATAGGCCAAAAGGGCCTCGTGCCGAGTCGGCCCGAAGCCGACGCGACCAACGACGGCGGTGCCGCGCACCAACCGCGACTCCGCCGAGGGTGCAAATGCACATGATTATCGTTGGCGTTACTTGGCCGCCGAGCGGGTCCTTGCGTGTCTGCCACGGACAAAGGCTCGCGGCTGCGCACACCAGGTTGCCACCAGGCTTGCGAAGTTTGAACCAGGATGGCGTCTTGCCAACGCGCGCCCATGATGTTCGCAGCGGAGGAACAGCTGATCGACCCAGCCAGGCCTTTTCCGCAATTCACTGACGGCCGGGAGGCCTGGCTGCGACCCTCGAGTGACCGGCGCCTGCGCCATTCCTACAGTCTTGGCCGACCCCTTGCGACGTGTCCCGCAGGCGGAACAGGCACCTGAATCTCGTGGATCCGCGGCGAGGCGCTTAACTCAGGTCAACTGAAAAATGTGAACTGGTTGACGTGACCGCGTGCGTAATGATAACCATGGATTTCGCGT
>CBDTXT010000176.1:0-6533 GCA_965364465.1 uncultured Chromatiaceae bacterium | reverse complement strand
GGGCCTGCTGACCCTGCGTGACCTCACCCCCCTGCGCGACCCCGCCCTGGACCGTGCGCCCGTCCACGCTGACCTGATAGTTCTCGGGTCCGCCGGCCGGCGCAGCCGCCGCCGCTGCAGTCGGTTTCGGTGCGGCTGCGACGCCGGGGACCGGTTCAAACGCCTCAGGATTGTCCCGATTCTCGAGGAATTTGAGCCCGATCTGCGGGAACAAGGCATAGGTAAGCACATCGTCTATCTCGGCGTCTGCGACCCGCAAAGCGCGTTCCTTGGCAAGACGGCGGAACTCTTCGGTCAGCTTGGCGACCTCCGGTTCGATCAGGTCTGCCGGACGACAGGTGATCGGCTTTTCGCCCTCACCAAGCACACGCTGTTGCAGGTCGCGGTCGACCGGGGCCGGGGTCGCGCCATACTCCCCCTTCAGGACGCCGGCCGTCTCCTTCGTGATGTTCTTGTAGCGTTCGCCCGTGAGTACGTTGAGCACCGCCTGCGAGCCGACGATCTGTGATGTCGGGGTAACGAGGGGGATGAAACCCAGATCCTTGCGAACACGCGGTATTTCTTTGAGCACTTCGTCCATTTTGTCCTCAGCGCCCTGTTCCCTTAGCTGATTCTCCATATTGGTCAACATACCGCCAGGCACCTGGGCTACTAGGATGCGTGAATCGACGCCGCGCAGCGAACCTTCGAATTTCGCATACTTCTTGCGAACTTCCCGGAAGTAAGCAGCGATCTCCTCGAGCAGATGCAGATCCAGACCCGTATCGCGCTCGGTGCCCTGCAAGATGGCCACGACCGACTCGGTGGCCGAGTGTCCGTAGGTCATCGACATCGACGATACCGCGGCATCCACCATGTCGATACCCGCTTCCGCTGCCTTGATGTTCGTGGTCGTGCTCATGCCGGTGGTCGCATGCGAATGTATTGCGATCGGCACCGACACTGTCTCCTTCAGCCTGCTGACCAACTCGAAGCAGGTATAGGGCGTGAGCAATCCCGCCATGTCCTTGATGCAGATCGAATGGCTGCCCATGTCCTCGAGGCCCTTGGCCATGTCGAGCCAGTACTGCAGGTCGTGCACCGGGCTCACGGTGTAAGACATCGTCCCCTGCGCATGCTTGTCGACCTTGAGCGTCGCCTTAATCGCGGTTTCCAGGTTACGCAGATCATTCATCGCGTCGAAGATTCGGAAGACGTCCATGCCGTTGTCGGCTGCGCGCTCGACGAAACGCTCGACGACGTCGTCCGCATAGTGTCGGTAACCGAGGATGTTCTGGGCCCGAAACAGCATCTGCATCGGCGTCTTCGGCATTGCCTGCTTGAGCGCGCGCAACCGTTCCCAGGGGTCCTCGCCGAGATACCGAATACAGGCATCGAAAGTCGCACCTCCCCAGGTCTCGAGTGACCAGAAGCCGACCTGGTCCAGTTTGTCCGCGATGGGCAGCATGTCGTCGAGCCGCAAACGCGTCGCGAACAGCGACTGGTGCGCATCACGCAGAACAACATCGGTGATAGCAAGCTTCTTCGTGGTCATAGTGCGGGTCAATCCTGGGTTAGGTTTCTTGCAGTTCAACCGGCCCGCGAGGCTCGGTACTGGGCTATCGCGGCACTGATGACTGCAACCAGCTGGCGATTGTCGGACACGTCGATTGGGAGTTGGGCCACTTCAGGCTCTGGTGCGTTATCCAGGCGAGCGGCCAGCAGCGACATACCACGCATTGTGAAAACCAGGATGGTCAGGAATGCAAACACGATGCCCATACCCAGCAGCATCAGCTCCAGTCCCTGGATCACCAGATCGTTATCCAACTCGCGGCCTCCCTTTTCAGATGAGCATTCGCAAATTCTGTCCGTTACCCATGGTCACCTTTGTGCGGAAGCCGCGGTAGACCCTGTCGCACTCCCCATTATATTGGAATAATCCGGTGTTCTGGTATTGAGAGAATCAATTGCATTCCAGAAAAGTCGGCAAACCCAGATGCTTTGGTAGACTGCGGCTCTCGCTTTCGCCCGGAAAATCGTCATGCCGCCACTTGTTCTCGGATCCACCTCACCATTTCGCCGGTCCCTTTTCGAGAAGCTGCAACTGCCGTTCACGGTCGACGCCCCAGAGATCGACGAAAGCCGGCGCACTGACGAGTCGGCGGACGCGCTGGTGCTGCGGTTGGCCGAGGCAAAGGCCCGCGATGTGGCATCACGCTACCCGGGGGCGCTGATTATCGGTTCCGACCAGGCCGCCTGCGTCGGCGAAACCATACAGGGAAAGCCAGGTAATAGTGACAATGCAATTGCCCAGCTGTTGCGTGCCTCAGGGCAAACCGTCGTCTTTCACACCGGACTTTGCCTGCTCAACGGGTCCAGCGGCCGTGTGCAGACTGCGGTGGAGCATTTCCGAGTCCGTTTCCGCGCGCTCGATCGCGAGCAGATCGCACGCTACGTCGAGCGCGAGAAACCCTTCAACTGCGCCGGCAGCTTCAAGTCGGAGGGATATGGGATCACGCTTTGCGCGGGCCTGGAGGGACGTGACCCGAACAGCCTTGTGGGCCTGCCCTTGATCTGCTTGGTCGAGATGTTGGCCGAGGAAGGCATCGTCCTTCCCTGAGGCAGATCAAGCCGATTCACTCTGCAGGAAGGCCTCGAACATCAATACGGACCACAGTGGGGTACTCCAATCACGCTGCCCTCTGTCATGCTCTGCAAAGATCCGTGCGAGGCGGCCACGATCGAATACGCCGGTGTCGTTCAGTACTTCGCTTTCCAGTGCATCGTGCAGGCGCGCTCGCAGCGGCCCACGGAACCAGGCCGCCATCGGGACCGCAAACCCTTTCTTCGGCCGGTAAAGGATGTCATACGGCAACCAGGGCTCCATCGCTTTCTTCAACAAGTACTTGCCCTCGTCGTCACGTCGCTTGAAATTGGCCGGCAGCGACGAGATCCACTCCACCAGCTCGTGATCGAGTAAAGGGACACGCACCTCGATGGAATGCGCCATGCTCGTTCGGTCCACCTTGGTCAGTATGTCGCCTGGCAGATAGGTCTTGAGGTCGAGATATTGTGCCAATGACAGGGGATCGTCGGTCGGCGCGACGGCTGCATGCGCACGAAACACCTCGACCGCGTCGTAACCTTGCAGGCGACGGAGGAACTGCTTGCTGTATAGCGAGGTCCTCAGATCACGCTTCATCACCGCATTGATCTCGAAAAAGCTGTCGACCGAATCCTGCCCCATTGACAGCAAGCCCTGGCGCCGTTGGAGCAAACGTGGCAGAGACGCAGAATACGGATAGATTTTGCCTAATCGGGCCAACTGGCTGCGCAGCAACGCAGGGACCTTCGCTTTCAACGCCAGATCTCCGAGATGCTCGCCGTATCGTCGGTATCCGGCGAGGTTTTCGTCGCCGCCGTCACCGGAGAGCACGACGGTGACATCCTGGCTCGCCAGCTCGCAGACCCGATAGGTGGGCATTGCCGAGCTGTCCGCGAAGGGTTCGTCATACAGACGTGGCAGTATCTCCAGCAGCGAGTGATCGTCTGGGTCAACCGCACCGACACGGTGACGGCAGCCGAACTTTTCTGCCACCGCGGCCGCGTACTCCGCCTCGTTGTACTCCGCCTCGCCAAAGGCTATGGAGCAGGTATTGACCGGGTGCTGACTGACCTCCGCCATCATCGCAACCACACTGCTCGAGTCGACGCCGCCGGAGAGGAAGGCGCCCAGCGGGACTTCGGCGATCAGGCGCATATCGACCGCATGGCGCAGTCGTTCCACGAGTTCCGCAGTGGCATCCGGGAGCGAGGGGCGATCGCCGCCCGAAGAGAATGGGACGTCCCAGTATTCCCTCTGCTGCAACTGCGTATCACCACGGCTGACACGCAGGGTATGCCCGGGGCGTAGCTTGAAGGTGTTGCGATAGATGCTGCGTGGTTCGGGAACATAGCCGAGCGCGAAGTACTCCTCCACCGCCTGCTCATCGATGGTGCGATCCAGGTCAGGATGCTGCTTGAGCGCCTTGAGTTCGGAGGCAAAGACCATTTCACCGCTTGGGAGCAAGGTGTAGAAGAGGGGCTTGATGCCAAGCCTGTCGCGCGCCAGAAAAAGGGTTTCGCGATTGCGGTCCCACAGAGCAAACGCGAACATTCCACGGAAACGGGTGACGCAAGACTCGCCCCATTCCTCCCAGGAATGAACAATGACCTCGGTGTCGCAATGCGTCCGGAACCTGTGCCCGAGCGACGCGAGTTCCTCGGCGAGTGCTGAAAAATTGTAAATCTCGCCGTTGTACACGACGACGACCGAGCCGTCTTCGTTGTACAGAGGCTGCTGGCCACTGGAGAGATCGATGATGGACAGGCGGCGGTGGGCCAAGCCAATACCGGGCTCGGTATGGAAACCGTCCTCATCGGGCCCGCGATGCAACTGGCTGAAATTCATCCGCTCGAGCAACGCCCGATCCACCGCGTCGCGGCCGTTCGTGAGAAAGATACCCGCCAGACCACACATTATCGAACCTCGTCAATCTTCGAGGCCGAGCACGGCGTCGATTTCGTCGTTTAACCTGGGTACCATGATCCGCACGAACTCGGCCAGTTGCTGTTCGACTGCGTCAGAGTCCTGACCATCCCACGGCGTGGTTATCGCAATCCACGCCCCGTCCGCCCTGCCGGGCCAGAGGCGCGCCAACGCCTCCCAGGCCTTCCCTTGATAGCGGTTGGTCAGGCTGCGGCCCGCGACACGGTACCACTGCCAGACGAGGTGCTCATGCGAAGCACCGTTGCTGTCCACGACCACCCGCATCCGATTAACGGCAATCTCTTCGTCGCCCAGTGAAACCATGACCTGGCCCAGCTTGTTGAGGCGCTGTGGATCGTCTGCGATCCTGTTTCTACCGGTAATCGCCTCGTACCCCTGACTCTGCTGCGGGAACAAGACCGCATACAGCTGCACCTCGGCGTCACCATTCGTGTAGCGCGCCTCGATCTTGTGCGGAGTAGGCAGGAGTTCCGCCGGCCAAGACACCGGATCAGCCGACAGGGACCAATCGCCGCTGCCAGCCGGAGTCGTCAGTTCGGCCGATGTCTGCGCCCCGGTGGCTTCGGCCTTGTCCGTATACCCGACAGTCGCCAACGCCGCACCGAGCGCCAGTACAACCACCAACACCAGACGCAGCATGGCGGACTTTTCGCTCATCATGCGGGTTGGTGGGACGATCGTTGGCTCCTCTGGCTCCTCGTGCCAGAAGGAACCGATCCAGAACAGAATCAACATGACGATGCCGAAGAACACCCAACCGTAGATCAGGTGGTCGACTCCAGTCGCATATTCCATGTTGCTCAGGTGGCCGATCATCACGATCATGTAGGCACGCAGACCATTGGCCAGGATGGGGACCGCAGCAGAGGCCGCAATGAACAACAGCCGTTTCCACAATGTGTGGTAAGTGATGTACGCATACATGACGCCCAGGGTGACTGACGCGATAAGGTAGCGCACGCCACTGCAGGCCTCGACGACCGACCAGTTGCCCGACGGCAGTGCAAACCAAAGCCCATCGCGGTAAACCGGGATGCCGCTCAGCTTCAAAGCCTCGACAGTGAAGGTCGCGGTGAACTCCATCATCGGTGGGACCAGGTCTTCCCCCATCGGCACCGCGAAGAATAGGAAAAGCAAAGGAAACGCGAGAAACCTGGCGACCTGCCAGCCGATCACCGCCGCCAGGGCACTGATCAACACTCCGACGAAAGCAAACTGCTCGACGACCTGCACACCCGTGAGGCGCGCGAGTGCCCAGACGAACAGGCCGGCGAACAGCGGCATCAGCAACACCAGCGATGGCTGCGCCGTCAGCCCGCTCAGATAGCCCCGCTTGTGCCAGAGCAGCCAGAGCGAAATCGGCAGGATCAGGAAGCCGTGCGTATAGGTCTCGAAGTGGTACCAGGTGAGCACCATGCCCGTCGCTGTCGAGCGAAAAAGCAATAGCAGCGCGACAAACAGCAAGACGCTCGCGATCAGCGTCGCCCTCCAGCGACGGGTGAAACCTGTCGCTGCCTCAGTCATGATGAAGTCGTCCTTTGCTCACGATATCGTGATTGGACCAGTGAAAAAATCTCAAGGTAATGCCGTGTCATCCGTCACCGGTGCCATCAGCCTCGGCTGATACAACACCTCGTCCATGCGACCCCAGTCGAAATCGCCAAGCAGCCGGTCGAGCCGCGCTTCCATACGCTCGAGGTTCAGGTAGTGACGGAATCGGGTCTTTGGGTCAAGTCCCTGTTGACGGGGCTGCGCGGGGTCGATTTCCCAGGGGTGGAAGTAGAAGATGGCCGACTCCCCGTCGACCCGGTTGACTCGCCGCATGGCCCAGCGCATACCGGCATAAGGGACGAGCCGAAACCAGCCACCACCACCACAGGGCAGATTCCGGCCCATTACACGAACCGTGGTGACCGGAAACTCGAGGAACGGTCCATCACCCGGACGGAAGGCGAAGCGGGGCGCATCGGGCATGCCATACAAATCGTGCTTGATCGGGTAG
>CBDTXT010000175.1:0-6572 GCA_965364465.1 uncultured Chromatiaceae bacterium | reverse complement strand
GGGATCGTGCCGCCCTCGCCGAACCCGCCCCCGGCCCCGGCCGCAGCCAGACGCCCAAGCGCCGACTGGTAGCCCGACGCACCGCTCAGGTCGCGACCGTCAGGCCGCGCCTGGCATTCAGCCATTCGCGGATCACCTTCCGGTTGGTCCACGAACTCGCCCGCCGCATCGCCTGCTCGGCGTCAAACCAGCGAGACTGCCGATGTTCGTGCGGATCCAGGCGGATCGTACGCCGGCCGGACAATTCGAGCAGGAACCAGTGCTCGCGGTTGACGTGTACCGACGGCGCATAGCGCGCTCGCCAGGGTGGGATGATCGGGAAACGCTCGCCCCGGCGCAGGTCCAACAACCGTGACCCGGCCGCAAGCCCGGTCTCCTCGGCCAGTTCACGCGCCGCGGCGGCCGGCGCCGACTCGCCCCAGTCGAGCGACCCGGTCACGGACTGCCAGAAGCCGTGTGGCCGCGCACGCTCCATCAGCAACACCTCGCCGGCGCGGGTGCACACCAGGACCAGGACCGATTCGGGCCGCTTGTAGGATGGGGCGGTCAGCGCTGCCTCAGACGTCCGTGGTACCGCTCGCCTCGGCAGGCGGTTTGCGCAGCCGCAGGTGCAGCTCACGCAGCTGGCCCTGGCCGACCTCGGACGGCGCGTGGGTAAGCAGGCAGCTCGCACTCTGGGTCTTCGGGAAGGCCATCACGTCGCGGATCGAGCTTGCCCCGCTCATCAGCATCACCAGACGATCGAGGCCAAACGCAAGGCCACCGTGCGGTGGGCAGCCGTAGCGCAACGCCGTGAGCAGAAACCCGAACTTTTCCTCGGCCTCCTGCTCGCCGATGCCGAGCAGATGAAACACCTGTTCCTGGACTGCCTCCTGGTGGATACGTACCGAGCCGCCACCGACCTCCGTGCCATTGATCACCATGTCGTAGGCACGTGACAGCGCGTCGCCCGGCTTGCTCGCCAACAGTTCGACGTGCTCGGCCTTCGGCGCCGTGAACGGATGGTGCAGTGCCTGCCAGCGGCTCTCGCCCGCGTCCCACTCGAACATCGGGAAGTCGACCACCCACAGCGGTTGCCAGTCGTTCGACATCAGGCCGAGGTCATGGCCGAGCTTGACCCGGAGCGCACCCAGCGCCTCGTTCACGATGCCCGCCTTGTCGGCACCGAAGAAGATCAGGTCGCCGGATTCGGCCGCGGTCCGTTGCATAATGCCTGCGACCGTGGCGTCCGGCAGGAACTTCAGAATCGGCGACTGCAGGCCTTCCCTGCCCTTTGCGGCATCGTTGACCTTCACATAGGCCAGGCCCCTGGCGCCGTAGATCGCGACGAACTTGGTGTACTCGTCGATGTCCTTGCGGCTCAGCCCGCCGCCGCCGGGCACCCGCATCGCCACGACACGTCCCTGCGGATCCTTTGCCGGGCCCGCGAACACCTTGAACTCGACGTCGTCCATCAGGTCGGCCACGTCAGTCAGCTCCAGCGCGCAGCGCAGGTCCGGACGGTCCGAGCCGAAACGGCGCATCGCCTCCGCATAGCTCATGCGCGGAAACGGGTCGGGCAGCTGTACGTCCAGCGTATTCGCGAACAGGTCACGGATCATCGCCTCCATCAGGCCCATGATCTGGTCCTCGTCCATGAACGACATCTCGAGATCGAGCTGGGTGAACTCGGGCTGCCGGTCGGCGCGCAGGTCCTCGTCGCGGAAGCAGCGAACGATCTGATAGTAGCGGTCCATGCCGGACATCATCAGCAGCTGCTTGAACAGCTGCGGAGACTGCGGCAGCGCGAAGAACTTGCCGGCGTGCACGCGGCTCGGCACCAGGTAGTCGCGCGCGCCCTCGGGCGTCGCCTTGGTCAACATCGGGGTCTCTATGTCGAGGAAGCCCTGGTCGTCGAGGAAGCGGCGCAGCGTCCGGGTCGCCAGTGCGCGGAGCATGATGCGCTCCTGCATCACCGGCCGGCGCAGGTCCACGTATCGGTAGCGCAACCGTAGCTCTTCCGAGGTGTCGTCGTCGTCGAGCTGGAACGGCGGGGTCTCGGCACGATTCAGTATTTCCAGTTCCTGACCGAGCACCTCGATCTCGCCGGTCGGCAGATCCGGGTTCACGGTGCCCTCCGGACGTGCGCGCACCCGCCCCCTGACGCGGACCACGAACTCGTTGCGTACCTGCTCGGCCGTCGTAAACACCGCCGGCAGGTCGGGATCGTAAACGACCTGGACGAGCCCGCTGCGATCACGCAGGTCGATGAAGATGACGCCACCATGGTCTCGACGGCGGTTTACCCAGCCGCTGAATTCGACGGTCTGGTCAATATTGGCGGCGTTGACTTCGCCACAGTAATGGCTGCGCATGCTGATTTCCCGGCTTGGAAAAGACGAGGCGCCCCGCTTCGGGGCGCCTCAGTTCAGGGTGCTGACGAGGAGGAGCGGTGCGTTCAGGTGCAGGCGGGGCAGGTCCCGGTGCTGCAACTGTGGCCCCCCGAGGTCTCCTTCGCGGCGGCATCCCCGGACTTTTGCTTCTTGTCCTTGGCGCCGCCCTTGAAATCGGTCTCGTACCAACCGCCACCCTTGAGGCGGAAACCGGCCACCGAGACCAGCTTCACCAACTCGGCCCGGTCGCAGGCCGGGCAATCGGTCAGCGGGGCATCGCTGATCTTCTGCATGGCCTCGAGCTCGTGGCCGCACGACCCGCAGCGATACTCGTAGAAAGGCATGGTGTTTTCCCCGTAGGTTTTTTAACCGCGCAATATTAACACATTGGCATATGCCGGGAGAAGCGGCGACCGGGATCGGAGAAGCATGCGCCGTCGGTCCCGCCCGACCGCACGGACCCGAACCCGGCAGCGCGTTTGACGGCCGGCGTTTTCGAGGGACCGCGACCCTGCCGGTCGGGCTACAGCGGCAGCGTGTCGTCGACCTCCCCGGCCCGTTCGGGCGACGGCTCGCCCTTGCGCAGGCGCGACACCAGCAGGCGCATCACGGACAGCTCGTGCTCGGGCATCCCGAACCGCAGGTAGCGGTCGGTGACCCGCAGCAACGCCTCCAGGCCGTCGCAGCGGCGCTGATAGTGCTCGAGCCATCGCGCGACCCCGTGCGGGTCCGCACCCTCGGCCCGCATCCGGGCGGCTGCGGCCAGCACCTGCCTACGATCTCCGGGTGGGTACCGGTGCTCGCTCATACCGGGTCCTGTGCCTGCTGACCGCGCAGCTGAGCGCTCTGGCGCCGCAGCAGGTGGCGTATCAGCAGCTCGCGATCCTGCTCGCGGATATGGCTGAATTCGATCCTGGTGAGGTGCCCGAAGCGGCCCCCGGTCTGTTCTGCCTCGACCGCGCTGCTCTCCACCACGTTGCCGTAGATCACCAACCCGCTGAGCGACGGCAGGAGCAGCATGCGGACCTCGATCAGGGTGCCCGGCGCGAAGGCCTGGTCGACGCCAATGCACATACCGCCGGCACTCAGATTGACCGGGACCGCCTGCTCGGCAGACAGCTCGGGCTCGTGTGCGATCAGGGCACGTCCGATCAGCTCGATCTTCCGGTCGACCGCGCGCAGATAGGCCGCCAGCTCGGGATCGCGCTTTTCTATGCGTCGAAGGCCGAGCGTCATCTCGGCGGTGATCGACGCGATCCCGGACATCACCGTGAAGTTGCCGGCGAGGCCGTGGTCCAGTCGGTCGAGGCAATCCTCCAGTTCATCGGCCGGCACGACGCGCAGGCTCAGCCGCACGGTATCGTCTAGCCGGAAGAAGTTGCGTCGTTCGGCCCCTTGCGCGGCCTTCGGGTGTTCTGCGGTCATATCCTGTCGCCCGTATTCAATGCGGCTGCAGCTCCTGCAGGCCATCCAAGTCGTCGAAGTTCTCGTCCAGGCCGCGCGTCAGGATCAGTTCGACGCGCCGGTTCCGCGCCCGATTGAGTGGACTGTCGTTGGCCACCAGGGGCTGGGTGTCGGCGAGTCCCTGCACGACGACGCGCGGCTCGGCGATGTCGGGGTTGCGCAGCAGCGAGTGCAGTACGGTCACCGCGCGCGCCGAGGAGAGTTCCCAGTTGGAACGGAACCTGCCGGTGCTGATCGGGATGTTGTCACTGTGACCGGTCACGGTGATCTTTCCCGGACTGGTGGCCAGCACGCGGCTTATCTTGGCCATGACCTGGTGGAATCCCGGATCGAGTCGCGCGCTGCCCGAGCCAAAAGAACCCTGCTCGTGAATACGGATGATGATCCTGCCCTCCTCGCGTTCCAGCGTGACGAGTCCCTGCTCGATCTCCTGCTCGAGCGACTGCTGCAACTCGGCCAGCTGTTCGGCGAGTTCCTGTTCGAGCGCTCGCCGCGCGGCCTCGAGCCGCCGCTCGCGCTCGCGCTCTTCGACGTCGCGTTGCGATTCGGGGGTCGACTGCTGTGGCTCGGACGGCGCGTCCGGCTGTTGTCCGGGCTGCTCGCCCTGCCCGTCCTCGACCTTGAGGTGCTCGTGCTCCTCCTCGCTGGTCTCTTGTCGTATCTCGGTGATCACCGATTGTTCGGCCACGGTCGGGCTCCACTCCTGCTTGATCACGCTGATGCCCATCACGATCTCGTTCACCGGGATCTCCCGCTGCACCCCGAACGCATCGCGCATCGACTCGGCCATCTTCTTGAAGCGCACCGCGTCGATGGTCGCGAACGACAACAACAACACGAAGAAGCACATCAGCAGCGCCATCATGTCGGCGAAGGTCGCCATCCAGGGCGGCAGACCGGCATCGCATTTGGAGCAATCGTCCGCCACGCCGCGGCCCTTACGCCTGCTCCACGCGCTTCTTCGGCGGCAGGTAGGTGCCGAGCATCTGCTCGAGGACCTTCGGGTTCATGCCCTCCTGGATACCGCCGATGGTCTCGAGGATCAGCGACTTGTTGGTCTGCTCGAGCTGGCTGGCACGCCCCAGCTTGTCGGCCATCGGCTGCGCGAATGCGTTCGCGATCACCGCACCGTACAGCGTCGTCAGCAGCGCCACCGCCATCGCCGGGCCGATGGCCGCCGGGTCGGACATGTTGGCGAGCATCTGGACCAGGCCGATCAGGGTGCCGATCATGCCCATCGCCGGCGCCATCACCGCCATGTTCTTGAACATCCGCTGGCCCACTTCGTGGCGCTGTATGGTCAGATCGATATCCTTGGTCAACATCTTCTGCACCAGTGCCGGGTCATGACCGTCCACGCACAGACCGATACCTTTCTGCATGAACTCGTTGCTGATCTCCTGGTCCTCGAGCGCCAGCAAGCCGCTCTTGCGCGCGATGTCCGCCAACATCACCGCCTCGTCGATCAGCTTCCTCGGGTCATCCACCTTGTAGAAGAACGCCTTGAGCCCGATCGCAAAGGATCCCAGGAAATCCCCCAGCGACACCTGCATCAACGTGACCATGAAGGTGCCGCCGACCACGATAAGGATCGACGGGACGTTGACGAACAGCATGATGTCGCCGCCGGTGGCGATTGCACCGATAATGATGCCGAAGCCGCCGAGAAGACCGACGAGCGTAGCGATATCCACGAATTGACCTCCTTGCGAACCCGGTCCGCACGCGGAATCGGCCCGGGGTCGAGTATGTGCTCGGTAGCGGAAGTCAGTCGGAAAACTTTAGTTCTGCCAAGAGCGAAAACGGAACGCCGATGCCAAACAAATCGATACTGGTGACGGGTTGCTCGAGCGGTATCGGGCATTGCGTTGCACTCGGCCTCAAAGACCGGGGTTACCGCGTGTTCGCGACCGCGCGACGACGCGAGGATCTGCTCGCGCTGAGCCGGCAGGGCGTCAGCTCGATCGAACTGCATCTCGACGACCCGGCCTCGGTGGCCGCGGCCGCCGCGCAGGTGCTCGAGGCCGCCGGCGGCCACGTGTACGGCCTGTTCAACAACGGCGCCTATGGTCAACCGGGGGCGGTCGAAGACCTGCGCTGGGAGGTCCTGGAGATGCAGCTGCGCACCAACCTGCTGGGCTGGCACGAACTGACGCGGCGGCTGATTCCGGGGATGCGAGAGCGGGGCGAGGGCAGGATCATCCAGAACAGCTCGGTGCTCGGCCTGGTCGCGATGCCCTACCGAGGTGCCTACAACTGCTCGAAATTCGCGCTGGAGGGGCTGAGCGACACGCTGCGGCTGGAACTGCATGGCAGCGGCATCCATGTCAGCCTGATTGAGCCCGGCCCGATCGCAAGCCGCTTCCGCGACAATTCGCTGCGCATGTTCAAACAACACATCGACGTCGAGCACAGCATACATCGCGACCGTTACCGCGCGATGCAGGCCCGGCTCGAGCATGAAGGCCCGACAAGCGCATTCACGCTTCCGCCCGAGGCGGTGCTGAAGAAGGTGATCCACGCACTGGAGAGCCCCCGCCCTCGTCCGCGATACGCAGAGACCACACCGACCCTTGTTTTTGGTGCGCTGCGCCGCGTATTGGGCACCCGCCAGTTGGACTGGCTGCTGCGCAAGGCGTCGGGGGGCGGCAGCCGCTGACGCACAGGTCTCAGCGCGCCGACGCTGGCTGCCGACGACAGCGGGCCGGGCGGCGTTCGACATCTTCGGCAGGCACA
>CBDTXT010000174.1:0-6572 GCA_965364465.1 uncultured Chromatiaceae bacterium | reverse complement strand
GGCACGCCCCACGGCTGGCGAGGCGGTCCCCGCCACGGCTGCCCACCCCGGTGGCTTCGAAATGCGCTTGCCCAGCCCAATCAGCCAACCGGCCAGCGCCGCCACGGCGCCGACCACGCTGAACAGCACGCTCGCGAAGCCACCCCAGGCACGCACCCAGAGCGGATCGCCGACCCGCCCAACGCCCTGCGGACCGCCCGGGCCACCCTCCGGGCCCTCGCCGTCAGAAAACTTACGACACTTGTTGCTGCCCGCGACCGCGCACAGGGAATCCGCCGCTGCGACACAGCCGAGCGGTATCACGACCAGCGTAAGCAGGGTCGAAACCAGCACGCCGGAAGCGAGCGAAATCGCCATGCCCTGGAAGATCGGATCGAAGAAGATCACCGAGGAGCCGGCCACCAGTGCAAGCGCGGTGATCAGGATCGGCCGCGTTCGCGTCTTACAGGCACTGATCACCGCATCCACTACCGAGTCACCTTCCTGAATCCGGTGTACCGAAAAGTCCACCAGCAAGATCGAGTTGCGCACGATGATCCCGGCCAGCGCGATCCAGCCGATCATCGACGTCGCAGTGAACTCGCCGCCCCAGCCCATCTGAAAGAACAACGTGTGCGCCGGAATGATGCCGAGCAAGGTCAATGGGATCGGCGCCATGATCAGGGCCGGAATCCGGAAATTACCGAACTCCCAGACGACCAGAATGTAGATCAGGATCAGGGCCGCACCGAACGCGATACCCATGTCACGAAACGTCTCGTAGGTGACGGTCCACTCGCCGGCCCATTCGATGGCCGAACTGCTGTCGTCCGACGGCGGCCCCGTGTAGTAGATGTGATCGCAGAGATCGACACCATCGGGCGTACGGCAGCCGAGTTCTTCGAGTTTCTCCTCGACCTGGAGCATGCCGTAGATCGGTGCCGCCAGACGACCTCCGACGTCGGCCACGACGTATTCAACCGGGCGCAGATCCTTGTTGTAGATGATGTGAGACTCGGTGCGGCGCTCGAACCGGCCAAGCTCGCGTAGCGGGACCGCGGCGCCAGTGGACGGCGACTGGACCAGGATGTCACCGAGACGATTGATCTGCGAACGCTCCGCCATCGGGACCTGGATCACGATGTTGATCGGCTCGTGCCCGGCGCGCTGCTTCACATCGCCGAGCACGAAGCCGCCGAGCGCCATCGACAGTTCGCGATTGATGCTTTCCACCGATATCCCACGGCGTTGCGCCTTTTCCTGGTCCACCTCGAAATGCCAGTAGTCGTAGGGCTCGCGCATGTAGTTGTCGACGTCGCGCAAGCTTTCGGTCTGCGCAAAAATCTCCGTGAGATCCCGCGCCACCTGCCGGCGCGTGTCCGGGTCCGGGCCGTGCACCTCGGCCACGACTGACTGCAGCACCGGCGGCCCAGGGGGCATCTCGACCACCGAGAACCGGGCGCGCGTGCCTTCGACCAGTTCCTTGACCTGGGCACGCGCATCCACCGCGATCTCGTGACTCGAGCGATCGCGCTCAGTCTTGTTGAGCAGCTGTAGCTGGATCTCCGCCTGCCAGGGCGACTGGCGCAGGTAGTAGTGCCGGACCATACCGTTGAAATCGAACGGGCGCGCGGTCCCGACATAGATCTGGGCCGCGGTCACTTCGGGCATCTGACGCAGGCGTTCGGCAATCATGTGGGCCATATTGCCGGTGTCGGCGAGCGCCGTGCCCTCAGGCATGTCCAGCACCACGGAGAATTCGGGCTTGTTGTCGAGCGGCAGCATCTTGACCGCCACCCACTTGAAGTAGAAGAAGGAACACATCAGGATCAGCACGCCCCACATGGCCAGCTTGAACAGCCGGGCCTTGCGTCGATCGAGAATCATCGGCATCAGGATGCGGCGAAACTGGCCCTCAAGCCACTCGGCCTCTTTGTGTTCGCGGCTCTCCGCACTCTTGAGATAATGCATGGTCGGCCTGAACATGCCGTGTATCGCAAACCACGGCGTGAACACGAACGCGGCAAACAGCGATATCACCATCGCTACCGAACCGAGCACCGGGATCGGCAGCATGTATGGCCCCATCATCCCGGTGACAGCCCCCATCGGCAGCAGCGCACCGATGACCGTCAGGGTAGCCAGGATGGTCGGGTTACCGACCTCTCGCACCGCGTCGACCGCGGTTTCCATGTCGGTCTTGCCTTCCTCGAGCCAACGCCGGTAGATATTCTCGACCACGACGATCGCGTCGTCGACCAGGATGCCGATGGAAAAGATCAGCGCGAACAGCGAAACACGGTCGATGGTGAAGTCGAGCAGCATCGCGACCAGGATCGTGAACAACAGCACCACCGGGACCACGAACAGCACGACGAAGGCCGGCTTGAGGGCACGGAAGGCGATCCAGACCAGAAGGAAAACGAACATGGTCGCGACGAACAGCTTGAAGATCAGGTCATTGACCTTCTGCTCGGCCGTCTGACCGTAGTTGCGCGTGACACTGACATTGACGTCGTTCGGGATCAGCCGGCCACGCAGCTTGTCGACGCGCTGGATGATTTGCTCGGCCACCGTGACGCCATTGGTGCCCTTCTTCTTCGCCACCGCGATAGTGACCGCCGGCACACTGATCGCCTGATCGGGGTCTTCGGCCGCGGCGCCAGTGTAGTAGGCGACCGTCTGCGACGCGTCCTCCGGGCCCTGTCGCACCTCCGCGACATCGTACACATAGACCGGCACCCCCTGGTGACTGCCGACCTGCAGGCGATTGATGTCCTCGGCCGTTTCGAGGAAGGCGCCGGACACCACCATCATGTGCGAGCCGCCCGACTCCACACCACCCATCTGCTGCTCGCGGTTCGAGGACGTGATCGCCTGCGCCACCTGCGCAAGGCTCAGGCCATAGCCGGCCAGGCGCTCGGGAAAGACCTCCACCGTGACCTGCTCCGCGCGACCCCCGACGACGAAGCTATCACCGGTGTCGGGGATTTCCTTGATGTGCTGCATCACCGACTGAGCCAGGCGCCGCAGCTGCGAGTCGTCCACGTCCGGTACGCCGTCGTTGTTGTAGTCCTTCTCGGACCACAGCGTCAGCGTCACGACCGGTACATCGTCGATGCCCTTGGCCTTGACCAGTGGCGGCATCACGCCAGGCGGGATGCGGTCCATGTTGGATTCGAGCTTGTCGTTGACCTTGACCAGCGAGTTTTCCATCTCCTCGCCGACATCGAACTGAATGGTCACGACGCCCATGCCGCGCTGGCTGGCGGAGTAGACGTGTTCGACGCCCTCGATCTCGTACATGATGCGTTCCAGCGGCTGGACCGCCAGCGACGCGACCTGTTCGGGTTCCGCACCCGGGTACTGTACGATCAGATCGACCATCGGCACCGAGATCTGCGGATCCTCCTGACGCGGCGTCATCAGCAGGCCGAGAATCCCCAGCATCAACATCGCCATGTACAGTAACGGAGAGAGCGGGGAATTGATGAAAAAACGCGCCATGGCCCCGGCCATGCCGAGATTCGCGGGCGGATGATTGCCGTGCTCCGGGCCGTCCGGGGGACGATTTTCAAGATCGCTCATGCGTGTCTTCTATCCAACTGTGCAATGCTGCTGCTCGGCGTCGCCGGGGCCGACACCGCGGATGATCCGAGACTAGTTGCCGCGGCTCGCGCTCATGATGTCGGGTCCCGGATTCGGGTACACACGGTCACCCGGGGCGATGCCGGAAAGCACCATGGTCATACCATTGTCCAACAGCTTTCCCTGGCGGATCATGCGCAACTCCGGCTTACCCTGCTCGTTCTGGATGTAGACCACCGGGAGGCTGCCACGATAACGGATTGCCGTGCTCGGTATCACCGGCAACTGGCTCTTGATGGGGCCCGTCGTGTCCGGCACCAGGACCCGGGCGTACATGCCAGGTTTCGAGACCCCCTGTGGTATATCGAACTTCACCTTGATCGTATGGCGCTGCGTGTCCGCCATCGGGAAGATCTGGGCCACGCGTATCGCCACCGGTTCGCGATGGCCGTCGAATGTCGCGGCATCCTGCAGAACGGTCATCGGCTGCAGCCCGCGGGCGATGCTCGCCGGCACGTCCACTTCGATCTGTAACCAGGTCACGTCAGCGAACAGCAGCATCGGCTGGCCGGGCTGTACCGTGTCACCCTCCTCGACGAACTTTTCGAGAATCACGCCGTCGAATGGCGCCAGGCTCTTCGCGTCACGCAGCTTGGCGTCGATCGCCCGGATCTCGGACTGCGCCTGCAGCATTGCGCTACGTGCCTGCTCCATCCGCGTGCTCGACGCGTACAGGTCGGCGCTGCGCTCGGCGCCCCGGTCGCGCTGCCCCATGAAGTCTTCGGCCGGCCGGGTGAACATCTGGTCGAACAGGTTCGGTATGCCCATACCCCCCGGCGCGTTGCTGGATTGCGGTGACCACAGCTCGCGCGAGTACTGCACGCCGGCGTTGCGCAGCTGCGCGTCCGCCGCGGCGAGTTGGGCATAGGCGGCGCTGCGCTTGGCGAGCAACTCGGTCTCATCCAGAGCGATCAGTGTCGTACCGGACTCGAAGGACTCCCCCTCGATGCCGGCGATGAACTTGACCCGTCCGGGCAACTGAGCCGCGAGGGTCACCTCCTTGAACGGGACAACGTTGCCGCTGACCACCACGGTAGGCGTCTCGGAGGATTCCTTGACCACGAAGATGTCCGCAAACTCACTCCTTTGCGCTGCGGTCGACGCCGAGAAGGCGATGGCAGCAGCGGAGATCGTGGCAATCAGCGTGTTATGCATTATTTCGGATGACCTGTTGTTGCTTCTGACGCAGTCCGTCCCGCGCCAGGTGTCGGGGCTTTCGGTGTCTGGTGCGGGATTCATGCTGGGGAGGCGTGGGCCGGGCGAAAGAACAGCAATCTCTAAGCCTCCTCAGACGCGCGTGCACAGGTGTGTACCCGGGGCCCGGCTTATCCTCAGGCCACCCAACCGTCCTGGTCATGCGCAGAAAAACCTCTCGACGGCATGCAATTGCAAAGCCTTTTGGGAACGTTTTCGAGCATTTAAGCGTTTCACGATTATCCGCTAGTCGCAGCGTCAATTGCAATAAAGCAATCGTTCCATTCGTGCAACCAGGGCCCGGCCGCGGCCGATCCCTGATCGAGGCGAGGCGAGCTGCCGATGCCTCGCGCAAACTATCCGCCAACAGTCGCGACGCGCTAGTATGCAGCGAACAACCGACGAGAATAACGAGGAGGAACGCGAGATGCCTGTTGCCGGCCCGGTCATCGAGACCCGTCTGAAACACCTGGAAGAACACCTGGAGCAGGAGAACCCGGTCCTACTGACCACAGTGCAGAGTTTTCGCGAGCTCGATACGGTTGCCTATCGCATGGGCCTGTTCGATCCCGAGCAATCTTACGCGACGCAGATCCCGTGGTGGCCCCTGATCTCGGTGCTTGGCACCTTCTCCGCGGGCAAGTCGACCTTTATCAATCACTACCTCGGCGTGAAGCTTCAGCGCAGCGGAAACCAGGCGGTGGACGACAAGTTCACGGTGCTGTGTTACAGCAGCCAGGACACCAGCCACGCGCTGCCGGGCGTGGCGCTCGACTCCGACCCGCGGTTTCCCTTCTACAAGGTGAGCGGGGAGATTGAGAAGGTTGCCGCCGGCGAGGGGTCGCGGATCGACGCGTATCTGCAGCTGAAGACCAGTGCCAGCCCGGCGCTGCGCGGCAAGATATTGATCGACTCACCCGGATTCGATGCGGACGCGCAACGCACCTCCACGCTGAAGATCACCGACCACATCATGGACCTGTCCGACCTGGTCCTGGTGTTCTTCGACGCGCGCCACCCGGAGCCGGGGGCGATGCGCGACACCCTGGACCACCTCGTCGCCAAGACCATCAACCGGCAGGACTCGGGCAAGTTCATGTACATACTGAACCAGCTCGATACCACGGCCCGCGAGGACAACCCGGAAGACGTGGTCGCGGCCTGGCAGCGCGCACTCGGCGAGCAGGGCCTGACCGCCGGCCGCTTCTTCACCATTTACAGCCCGGAGGCCTCCAACCCGATCCCGGACGAGGCGCTGCGCCGCCGCTTCGAGGCCAAGCGCGACAGTGATTTGGCCGAGATTCACGATCGCATGGAGCAGGTCGAGGTGGAGCGCGCCTACCGTATCGTGGGATCGCTGGAGAAGGCCGCGCGCAGTTACGAGGAGAAGGTGGTGCCGAGCCTCAACAAGCTGATCACTCGCTGGCGCAAGCGCACGCTGATTGGCGATGCGATCGCGGCGGCACTGATCATCGGGGGTTTCCTGTTCGTCACCGCGCGGCTCGGGCAGTGGGAAGGGACCCGCCTCAATGCGACCTGGTGGGACCGCCTGACCGCGACGCCGATGAGCGTCTATTTCGCCGCGCTCGCCGCGTTCCTTGTCTGGCTCGCAATCCACTTCGGCATCCGAAAACTCGCCGCAAAGTCGCTGATGGGCACGGCCCAGCGGATCGCCAAGCAGGAGGGGATCCGCGGCAACCTGAAACAGGCCTTCATGCTCAACACCCGGCCGTGGTACAGCATATTCTCGC
>CBDTXT010000173.1:0-6577 GCA_965364465.1 uncultured Chromatiaceae bacterium | reverse complement strand
CGCGACGAGCTCCTCTGCCTCACAGCCAGCGTCATCGACCTTGCCGGGGCGGAGCAGACGATCAGCGTTCGTTGCGGGCCGCACATACCCCGTGATACTCCTTACGCCATCAATTCAGATCAGGCTGCTCGGGGCGCACAAAAGAGACCCCGCCGGGGCGGGGTCTGCGCGATACCGGACGAGCGGAGGAAAACGCTAGTTGTTCTGGATCACGATATTGGGGAACTTCGATGCATAGCTCTTGGCCTGGAGAGACAGCTTGGCCGCGGCCTTGCGCGCGATCTCGCGATAGATCATCGAGGGGCGCGACTCGGGTTCGGCGACCACGGTCGGCTTGCCGGAGTCCGTCTCCTCGCGGATCCGGGTCTCGAGCGGCAGTGCCCCGAGGAAGTTCACACCATACTCGGTGGCCATGCGCTCGCCGCCACCCTCACCGAAGATGTGCTCCTCATGACCACACTTCGAGCAGATGTGGATCGACATGTTCTCGACGATGCCGAGGATCGGCACCTCCACCTTCTCGAACATCTTGAAACCCTTGCGGGCATCGAGCAGCGCAATGTCCTGCGGTGTCGTCACGATGATCGCACCTGAAACCGGCACCTTCTGCGCCAGCGTGAGCTGGGTGTCGCCCGTGCCAGGCGGCAGATCGATCACGAGATAGTCGAGCTCTTCCCAATTGGTATCGTTGAGCAGTTGCTCGAGGGCCTGGGTGACCATAGGTCCGCGCCAGATCATCGGCGTTTCTTCGTCGATCAAAAACCCGATCGACATTGCCTGGAGGTGATAGCTCGTCATCGGCTCGAGCGTGTTGCCATCCTTCGACTCCGGCTTGCCGGTGATACCCAGCATGCGCGGCTGCGACGGACCATAGATGTCTGCGTCGAGTATGCCGACCCGCGCGCCCTCGGCGGACAGCGCCAGGGCCAGGTTGACCGCGGTCGTCGACTTGCCTACACCGCCCTTGCCCGAGGCGACCGCAATGATGTTCTTGACGTTGTCGATCGGCTTCAGTGACTTCTGCACGGAGTGGGCGACCACCTTGGTGCTGAGGTCGACTTCGCACTTGCCGACACCGTCGACACCCTGCACCGCCTGCTTGACCGCGGCAATGATTTGCTCGTGGACGCCTTTGGCGGGGAAGCCCATCTCAAGCTTCACCGTGACCGTGTCGCCGTCGATGACGATATCCTTCACCGACTTGGCGCTGACCAGATCGGTCTCCAGGTGCGGCTCGATGTAACCCTTGATCGCCTCTTCGACCTGCTCCCTCGTGAGTTCTGCCATTGTCTTTTCCTGAGTAACGTTTGCCATGTACCTGCTCCCCGCTTGGCGTCGATAGCCCGCTCGCCGGGGGTAGGCTTCCGGAAGTCGGGCGATTCTACACCAAGGAAAACGTAAAACCTAAGCGTTTCAGTCAGGAATACAGATTGAAGCAGCGCGCGGCAGAATCAACCTCCGGGATTTCGCGGTAAGCACCACGGCGGTGGCGCGGGCGCGACCGGCCCGGCGTTTACGTGAGATAATCCCTCGTTATCCCGACTCATCCACCCTGCGTGCCCGCGATGCCGAATCCCCGCCGAATGTTGATCACCAGCGCCCTGCCCTATGCGAACGGCTCGATCCACCTGGGTCACCTGGTCGAGTACATCCAGACCGACATCTGGAGCCGATTTCAGAAGATGCGGGGCCACGAGTGTTACTACGTCTGCGCAGACGACGCGCACGGCACCCCGATCATGCTGCGCGCACGCGCCGAGGGCATCGACCCGGAGGAATTGATCGCCCGGGTCTGGACCGAGCATACCGAGGACTTCGCCGGGTTCGGCATCGGCTTCGACAACTATCACTCGACCCACTCGGAAGAGAACCGGATCTGCGCGACGACCATCTACGAACGCAACCGCGATGCCGGGCACGTCGTGCGACGCACCATCTCGCAGGCCTACGACCCGGAGGCGAAGATGTTCCTGCCAGACCGGTTCATCAAGGGCACCTGCCCGAAGTGCGGCGCCCAGGACCAGTACGGCGACAGCTGCGAGGTGTGCGGCTCCACCTATTCTCCGACCGAGCTGAAGGATCCCGTGTCCGCGGTCTCCGGCGCCACCCCGGTCGAGAAGGACTCGGAACACCTGTTCTTCAAACTCGGCGACTTCGAGAAGGTCTTGCGGGAGTGGCACAAAGCCGGTCATGTCCAGGTGGAGGTCGCGAACAAGCTCAACGAGTGGTTCGAGGCCGGACTCAATGATTGGGACATCTCACGCGACGCCCCCTATTTCGGCTTCGAGATCCCGGACGCGCAGGGCAAGTTCTTCTATGTCTGGCTGGATGCGCCGATCGGCTACATGGCCAGCTTCCGCAGTTTCTGCGACCGTACCGGCGTCGACTTCGACGCGTTCTGGAAGGCCGATTCGACGACCGAGCTGTACCATTTCATCGGCAAGGACATCATTTACTTCCACGCCCTGTTCTGGCCGGCGATGCTGCACGGCGCGGGCTTCCGCAAGCCGACCGGCGTCTATGCGCACGGCTTCCTGACCGTCGACGGCGCCAAGATGTCGAAGTCGCGCGGCACCTTCATCATGGCGCGCACCTACCTCGATCACCTGAACCCGGAGTACCTGCGGTATTACTTCGCGGCCAAGCTGAGCTCGCGCGTCGACGACCTCGACCTCAACCTGGAGGACTTCGCCGCACGCGTCAACGCGGACCTCGTGGGCAAGGTAGTCAACATCGCGAGCCGCTGCGCCGGCTTTATCAGCAAGCGCTTCGACGGCAGGCTTGCGGCGAAGCTCGACCGCCCCGAGCTGTTCGACACCTTCGTCAAGGTCGGCGACGAGATTGCCGACCTGTACGAACGACGCGAGTTCGGGCGCGCAGTGCGTGAAATCATGGCGCTGGCCGACCTTGCCAACCAGTATATCGACGACAAGGCACCCTGGGTGGTGGCCAAGCAGCCGGGGCGTGATGCCGAGCTGCACGCGATCTGCACCGACGGCATCAACCTGTTCCGCGTGCTCGCGGGCTATCTCAAGCCGATCCTGCCGCTGATGGCGGAGAAGGCGGAGGCGTTCTTGAACATCGATCCGATGTCCTGGGATTCGCAACAACGGCCCTTGCTCGACCATGCGATCGAAAAATTCAAACCCCTGATGACCCGGGTCGACAGGGACCGGATCGGCGCGATGATCGAGGATTCCAGGGAAGACCTGGCGGCCGAGGTCCAGAGCGCCGTCGCGCGGCCGGCAAAAGACTCGCCTTTGAGCCAGGAGCCCATCGCGGCACAGATCGAATTCGCGGACTTTGCCAAGATGGATCTGCGGGTCGTGCGCATCGCCCGGGCGGAACACGTCGAAGGTGCGGACAAGCTGCTGCGGCTCACCCTCGACCTTGGCGGTGAGGTTCGCAACGTTTTTGCCGGAATCAAGACCGCCTACACACCCGAGGAACTCGAAGGGAAGCTGACCGTGATGGTGGCCAATCTGGCGCCGCGCAAGATGAAGTTCGGTGTTTCCGAGGGTATGGTGCTGGCCGCCGGGCCCGGCGGCAACGAGATCTTCGTGCTCAATCCGGACGAGGGTGCACAGCCGGGTATGCGCGTGAAATAGGCCGCGGCGCCTGCGCACTGGCTACAGGTCGGCGATCCGCGTCAACGGTCCTCGGTTTCTGCCGCGGCGCGTGCCTCGGCATCGCGCATCCAGTCGGCAAAGCCTGGCGGCAGCGGCGTCGTCTCCCCGCTTTCGGACCAGCCGTGGTCGCGCACCGCGTCGGCGATTGCCTGCAGCCGCTGACCGTCCAGCGGGTGACTGCTGAAGACCGCAGGCAGTTCGCCGACCCCGCTGCTTTCACGCGCCTGGTGCAGTACCTCGAACAGGTCATCGGCGCCGGCAACATGCCCGTAGACTCGCTGCAGCGCGGCCAGCGCCACCTCGTCCGCCGCGCTTTCCATCGCCCGGCTGAAGTGCAGCTGGGTGTAGACGCCCGCACTACCCAAGACCTCGAGATTCGGATTGCCGAGCAGCAGGCCGACGACCAACTGGATGCCTACGCCCCGGCCGAGCCCGACGACGGGGTCACGATGAAGGACATGCGCCATCTCGTGTGCGAGCAGCATGGCCAGCGCGTTCTCATGCGGCAGCCGCGCCACGAGCCCACGATACACCAGGATGTTGCCGCCCAAGGTCGCGAACGCATTGAACGTGTCCTCACCGCTGAAATGCAGCCTCATTTGCATCCCCTTGGGCAGATCCATCTGCGATGCGATGCGCGCGCCGAGCTCATCGAGATAGGCCTGGAGCTCTGGCCCGGCATCGTCGCGCAACACCGACTCCGGCACCAGTGCCGCCTCCCGCTCGAATGGCAGCAGGCGCGCAATGTACCCACCGAACTGGCCGACCAGCCAGCTCAACACGACGATCAGCAGCAGCGCGCCACCGGCGAGGACCAGCAGCTCTTTGAGCGGGTGCCGATCGCTGACGTTGATGCCTTCCGGAATCTGCGGGTTGCGGTATTTCATTCGGCGCGTGGCGGGATCAGCGCAGTGCCATAGGCCAGCACCTCGATGCTGCCGATCCTGTTGCCGGCGCCCTTCGAGATCGAAGCGGTCTCGTATTTGACGTTGAAGACCATGGATGCACCGAGCGCGGCCGAACGCTCTTTCATACGCAGCAGCGATTCACGCCGCGCCCGGTCCAGCAGCGACTCGTAGGCAGTGATGCGGCCACCGAACAGGCTGCGCAGTGCGGCGAGGAAGCGTTTGAAATAGTCGACCGACACCACGGTACTGCCGGTGACCAAAACCTGTCCATATTGCGGTTCCGGGGGAGGATAGCGAGAGGCGATCGCGGGCAGCGCATTGTAGCGGCCCTCGCGCTCGATGATGGACCGGTAGTGACGCCGCTCTGCGAGTCGTCCGAAGCCGTAGCCCGATACCAGCAAGACCAAAACGACGAGCAGATCGTACATCGGCCTAGTCCAGGATCACCGCGGTGCCGTAGACATAGATCTCGGCCGCGCCCTGGGCGACGCTGGATGTGGAGAAGCGTACGTTGAGTATCGCATTCGCCCCGACCGCTTCGGCTTGCTGTTGCAGGCGCTGCATCGCCTCCTCGCGCGACTCCTGCAGCAGCTCGGTGTAGGCCTTGAGTTCGCCCCCGAACACGTTCTTCACGCTCGCCATGATGTCGCGACCCACGTGCTTGGCGCGCACCGAGCTACCCTGCACCAGACCGAGGTGCTCTACCACCCGGCGTCCGGGTATCAGTTCAAGATTGCTGATCAACATCGCGTCTTTCCGTCCCAAGCGGCCGAGTCGGGATATTACCCAATCGCACCCGGCAGGCACGGTGAAATGTCGTGCAGCGCCCGACCCACCGACCAGAAATCCCTCGCAGCGCAGGCTGCGCCCGCCGATCGATGTGTCGGGCAGCTTGCTCCCCGCCGGCCTGGGTGCGGCAGCGGTCGACCGTAGGCCGGGCTGCGTCCGCCGAGACATCCGACCCGATCTAACGACCAGGCTGGTACTGCAGGAGCTGTACGCTGAACAATGCCCGTTCATCCAGCCAGACCTCCTGCTGGCGGAACCCGGCACGGGCCGCGAGCTCGCCGAATCCGGCGACCGTGTACTTGTAGGAATTCTCGGTGTGTATTCCCTCGCCCGGCTCGAACTCGAACGCCTGTCCCTCGACGTTCAGTGTCTGGTGGGCGCGGCTGATCAAGTGCATCTCTATCCGCCCGACGGTCGGGTTGTAGAACGCATAATGGTCGAACGAATCGGGATCGATGTCGCTCTCGAGCTCCGCGCGGATGCGGTGCAACAGGTTGAGGTTGAACTCGGCGGTCACCCCGGCCGCATCATTGTAGGCAGCATTGAGCACACCGACCGGTTTCTTCAGATCCACTCCGATCAGCAGGTGACCGCCCTCCCCGACCAACGACCCCACGTCCTGCATCAGGTGCACGGCCCCGTCCGGGTCGAAGTTGCCGATACTCGAGCCAGGGTAGAAGGCGAGCTTGTGCGCGCTCGGATCACAGTGCGGCACCTCAAGACCGTCGCTAAAGTCGACGCAGGCGGCGTGGACCGCGAGCCAGGGGTAATCGCGGGCCAGCGTCTCGGTCGAGGCGAGCAGGAATTCCTTGGAGATGTCGACCCCGATATAGGTGCTCGGCCGCAGCTCCTCCAGCAGCAGGCGGACCTTCCTGCTGGCGCCGCTGCCGAGTTCCACCAGCAGGCACCGGTCGCCGATCAGCCGCCCGAGCTGTGGCAGGGCACGCCGCAGTATGCCGATCTCGGTCCGTGTCTGATAATACTCGGGCAACTCGCAGATCCGATCGAACAGCTCCGAACCGCGCGCATCGTAGAAGAACTTCGCCGGGATCGCCCTCGGCGTTGCGGCGAGGCCGGCCAGCACCTCGCGCCGCAGGTCGGCGGTGCCCGGGTGCGCGTCATAGAAGTTGACCGCTGGTGACTTCACCGGTCGTCCGCCAGGCGGATGTCGACGAGCTGCCGGCATTCGCCTGGCCATAGGTAGTCGCAACAGCCAGGGCGGGCCCCGTCGTGGCGGGTCACGCAGGAACC
>CBDTXT010000172.1:0-6623 GCA_965364465.1 uncultured Chromatiaceae bacterium | reverse complement strand
CTGGTCTGCGGTCAACGTCGAGCCACGCGGGTGCGAGCCGGGTCATGGTCGTCAACTGACGGCAGCGCAGGAGGCGCGGACCCGGCGTCTGATCTGCGACAAGGCACGAGGCCCAGCGCAGGTCGGGGCTCGTGTCGCGGAAGCGGCAGGCGGTTTCGCCACTGCTGCACGAACGGCTGAGCGTCCAGCTGCTCCGCACTGTCGCAGAGCGCCTGACCGCTGTTGCTTCCTAAACACCCTTTCGGGGACTGCCCCCCGGCTCGACTACTCGATCTTGATATAGGCGAAGCCTTCTTGCTGCAGCTCGGCAATGCGCACCACGCCCGACGGCACCAGGGTCACCCCTTCATACAGCTTTTCTTCGCCGAGTCCGATCTGTGAGCGGGTGATGTCGCAGAGTTCCAGTTTGACGCCCTGCACCGAGCGCAACGCACTCAGGCGCCCGGCGTTGTTTTGCCGGCGCTCGGCCATCTCGGCGTCTTCCGCAAACGGGCTGCCTTCGAGCTTGTCGTCGGTCAGGAAGCGGACGCCGTGGGCCACGAACACGATGCGCACGTCGTAGTCGATCAACTCGTTTTGATAGTAGGTCACCATGTTGTTGATGCTGGTGAGCATCGCGCTGAAACGCCGGGGGTCCGCGAAATCGGCGTGATAGACGACCTTTGTGACGTCGGCCGCACGTACGGATGGAGTCCAGGCCAGGCTCATCGCGAGGCTGGTCAAAATCACCAACAGCCACAGGCTGCGGTGGGCGGTGTGCAGGGTGTTGTGCATGGTTTTCGTCCTCCGGTTCTTTGACAAGGCCCGACCCGCGGGCGCGCTGAGCCTGCGGCGCCGCAGGTCTGCCGATCTACCCCGGATGTGCGATCACCCGATGATAGCATCGCCCAGTAGACGGCCATCGGCGCTTTTCTGCAAGCGTCCGCGGCTGTTCCGCCAGCTGCCGGAACACCCCCCGCGCGATGGATGCCGGTCGCTGGAATCCGGTCCTGAAGGTCAGGCCGAGCGGCGACTTCGTCGACATCCGCGAACTCACCGATCCGGACGAGTACGCGCGGCTGTTTGGAAAGTTGCCGAAGTGAACCGTTGGCTCGTTGCTCGGGGCGTGATCGTTGAGCCCGTGGGCGCGAGGCTTTGGTAGTGCTGGGTGCGGTGCTGACGACCTGTGCGGTCTGGCAATACGGGATCATCTCGCTGTCAATCCGCCCAGCCCAAATCCCTCCCGGATACAGCATCTCAATGTTGACAAGGTCGCCCACTCATCGATCGGGCTGCTGGACTCAGCACCCAGGCGGTAACGGGTCAGCGCTCGTCTGCAAGCGGCTGCGTCGGTGCAGAAATACCAACAGGGCCCCGGTGGGCTGACGAGATGGCGTGCGCGATCGGTTCGCCATTGAATCCGGCGATCATCCTGGGTCCAGAAGCGCTATCCTCTCAACAGGGTTTCCGCGAGTGATGTCATCGATGGTCTTTGCGAGTTGCGGTGTCAGCGGGGCGCCGTCCAGACGGGCGTATCGCCCGGTATCAGCCGTGCAGTTGTTGCTCCTTGCGCTATTTTTCACGCTCTCTTCGCCCGCGTTCGCAGCCGCGGTCGCGGCAACCGTCGACGGCGTCTTGGCCCGCGCAGATGAGCTGCGCAGCAGCGTGCAGGCTGCGCCATCCCTGTCCGACGACCGTAAGGCCGAAGACGTCAAGCGGATCGACGAGGCAGTCAGTTTCGCGGGCGACGCCGAGGAAACGGCTCAGGCCAATGCGGATTTGCGCGCGAAGATCGACGCCGCGCCGGAACGCTTGAAGGCGTTACAGCAGCAACTCGCGAAGCTGTCCTCCCAGCGCCTCAGCGCGTCTGATGCGCCTGACGAGAGTCATTCGAGCGGGCATCTGGATGCGTCGTTGGCGGCCCGGCGTGCCGATCTGGCCGCCCTGCAGAAAACGCTGCTCGAGCGCGAGGAACAGCTCGATCAATTGCTGGCCCAGAGTCGTTCGGATGCCAGCGAGTTGGCGGCGTCGGAGAAAACCCTGTCGGGACTCGATGCGGCGCCCGGCAGTGCGGGTAGCGACGACTTGTCGAAGGCGGTCGACGACCTCTGGCGCGACGCCCGCCGGTTGATGCTCCGCGCGCAAGCTGATTTGGTCAGCCAACGCCAGCGCAACATAGATTCGCTGACTGAATTGGCGCGCCGCGAGCGCGACGTCGCGGCGGCCGAAGTCGATATCGCAGAGCAACAGGTAAGGTCCGCGCTGGATGCGTTGCAGGCCCGCCGCCGACAGGACGCGGATGCGCTGACCTCGGCAGCCGCCACGATGCGCGCCGATGTGACACCGGACGGGCTGGAGGCCGTACAGCAGGAAATCGCGCTTCTGGCCGACGAGCAGGCCCGATTGATCGCGCGGGAAGCGGCGGTGGAACGGCAGCTCGGGCAGGTCGACCGGACGCTGGAGCGGCTGAAGCGAGACTACGAGCGCGTCAGGCAGTTTGTCGAGCTCGGCGGCTCGAGCACACGGGTCTCGGCGTTGTTGCAGAAGCGCAGAACGCTTGCGCCATCGCCAGAGGGGCTCGCGGTTGAGGTACTCGATCTGCAGCAGCAGCTCAGCGACGCGGGGTTGCGGCAACTCGAACTCGACGAACAGCTGCGGGACCTGTTTGACGATGAGACCGCGCTGGCCTATCTGCAGTCGACGAAGGCAGTGGATCTTGCTGCCGTAGAGGCTGCGGGACAGAGCGATGCGCTCGCCGAACTCGTCGGCAATTATCGCCAGACGGTCCTCGACACCTGGCAGGCTTACACAGGTTACTTGACAGTGGTCTCGCAGCTGGAGGCAAGTACACGCGCGCTTTCTCAGGAGGCTCGACGTTATCACGGCTACATTGACGATCGTTTGCTCTGGGTGCCGAGCACCGGGCTGGTACCGTTGGATCAGCCGGCCTTGCTCCTCGACGGCGTACGCTGGCTTATCGATAGCGAGAACCTGAAAGCACTGCTGAAAGACCTGGTCCGGCTGCCGTCGACCAGGCCGGCGGCAACCTTGCTCTGGCTGCTTGGGGTGTTGGTGTTGTTACAGTCGCGGCAGCGCTCACTCGCGGGTCTGCGGCGCTGTGCGGAGGTGACGCAGAAAATCAGGACAGATCGTTTTTCCGCGACCCTGGCTGCGCTGCTCTACACGCTGGTCCTGGTCGCCTGGGTGCCCTGGGTCCTGATCGGCGCCGGGGTGCTGCTCGGGACGCAGTCGGCGGCCTCCGACGCCACCCTGATCTATGCGGCCGGCCTGCAGTCCGCCGGTCAAGTGGTGCTTTTTCTCGGCGCATTGCGACACCTGTGTCGCTTACGGGGGCTGGCCCGCGTGCACCTGGACTGGCACCCGAAGCTGTGCGAGCAGCTCGCCCGACAGGCGGCCTGGCTCATGCCCTTTGCGGTGCCGCTTGGTTTTTTCAGCGCTGCAGGCGCGGCGACCGTACCGTCGGACTTCATTCGCCTCGGCGGCACCGTGCAGGTAGATGTTCCCGGTTTGATTGCGCTGGGACGCCTGGCGTTTGCAGCACAGATGCTGCTCTTGGCGATGGCAATCTACCGGATCTGGCGCAAGCGCGGCGCAGTAATGACCGCATTTGCGCAGAGTGCCGATCACGCCAAGTGGGCCAGCTTTCACATTCTCTGGTTCGGTCCGTCGCTGTTGATCCCCCTTGGTCTCGGTGCGTCTGCGCTACTGGGTTATTTCTATAGCGCTGCGTTTTTGGCCTCGGTGGTCGGGTTGACCGTGTGGTTCGTCATTGCGGCTGTGCTGGCCAAAGACCTCCTGTTTCGCGGCCTGTACGTCACCCAGCGGCGCCTGCGCTTTCGGGAGTCACTTCGCCGGCGCGATGAAATGCTGGCACAACGTGCCAGTGGCGAGGCGGCTGAGCCGCCCACTGCCGGCGCGGCAAAGGGTGCCGAAGAGGACAAGGTCAACTACGGCCAACTCGGCGACGAGGTTCGAAGCCTGGTCCAGCTGGGCTTCACGCTCAGTATCGTCACCGGTCTGTGGTGGATCTGGCGCGACATCTTTCCCGCGTTCAGTTTTCTCCATAACGTGGAGTTGCCGATCACGACGTCACGGCTGGTCGACGGGGTGACTCAGGATGTCCCGCTGACATTGAGCGACATGGTAGCGGGCCTGTTGCTGGGAGGGCTCGCGTTGTTTGCCGCGATGAAAGTACCGGCCATGCTCGAACTCACCTTGCTGCAGCGTCTGCCGGTCAGCCGTGCCTCGCGCTATGCAATGACGACGCTGTCGCAATATGTCGTCGCCATGATCGGTGTCGTCATCACCTTCAAGTCACTGGGCTTGCAGTGGTCGAGTATCCAATGGCTGGTGGCTGCATTGTCGGTCGGCCTCGGTTTCGGCTTGCAGGAGATCGTCGCCAATTTCATCAGCGGCATTATCCTGTTGTTCGAGCAGCCGATCAGGGTCGGCGACGTCGTGACCGTGGACGGTACGACAGGAACGGTATCAAAGATCCGTATCCGTGCGACCACCATCGTAAACTGGGAGCGTCAGGAGCTGGTTATCCCCAACAAGACTTTTATCACCGGCCAGCTGATCAACTGGACCCTCTCCGACAACGTAAATCGCGTCGTGGTGTCGGTCGGTGTCGGCTATGACACCGATACCCGTCTTGCGATGCAGCTGATGTCAGAGGTTGCGGAGGCACATCCCAATGTGGTGGCCGATCCACCGTTCCGGATTAGCTTCGAGGGCTTTGGGGACAATGCGTTGACACTGAACATGCGAGCCTTCTTGAACAATATGGAATCGCGGTTGCAGACGATCACCGATCTGCACCAGGACATCCTCGACAGGTTCCGGGAGGCAGGTATCGAAATCGCGTTCCCGCAGCGCGATGTACATTTGTCGACGACCGAGCCGCTCGAACTGTACCTCAGGCGGAACCAGCGGGGTGGTGACCCGACCGGGCACTGACGCCGTCAGGGGGCGGAAGCCGGCAGCCGACGGAGAGCGCAAGCAGGCCGAACGACTTCAGTCCCTGCATGCGCCTCCGAGTCGGGTTCCCGGTCCGTCCCCGTTGCGGGCAGGCGGGGCACGAGGCCCCGCGCTGGACCCCGGCGCTACTCGCTCGCCGGGTTGGCGTGCATGGCCGCCTGGAGTGTCTTGATATCTTCCGGCGATAGCTCGGGCCGATCGATGGTAATGGTCAGCTTGTGCAGTTTGCCGGTGAAGCGAAACGGAGTCTGGTAGTCCTCGTCGGCCACCGGCGATCCGGTGTCCGCGCCCACGTCGAAGTTCTCGTCCCATTGCAGGAGCTGCGGGACGGTCTTTTCCATCTTCTGCGTCGCGACGACCTTGCCGTCGACCTTCAGATAACCGGTTCCGCCGCGGCCCAGGCCGCTGGGGCTCCCGTACTGCAGTGTGGCGGCGCCCAGCCCATCGTATTTGAAGTCGAATTCGAGGGTGTGCTTGCCGGGAGCCAGCGCATCCGGGCCTTCCCACTTGATCCACTCGAGGCCCATTAGATTCCAGGTATAGACTGGCCTGCCTTTAAGCAGGTAGAAGCCGTAGCCGGCAAAGCGGCCGCCATGGGTCACCAGCATGCCTTCGGCGCCGCCCGCGGGGATCTCGACCTCGGCCTTGATGTTGTAGGACGATGCCAGAAGATTCGGCGCATTGGCGTTCGGCGTCCCCGTCACTTCCCCGGAATAGGTGAACAGGGTACGACCGGCGGTGAGGTTGGGTCGAGGCAGGATCGCGCGGGTGAAGGTGGTGGTGTCCATCGGCAACACCTGGTTCCGCTCCGCTTCCTCCCAGAACAGTTTTTCCAGTTCCGCGACCTTCTCGGGATGCTGGGCGGCGACATCGTTGAACTGTGTCCAGTCCTTGCTCAGGTCGTACAGTTCCCACGGCCAGGATGCAGGGTCCTTGTCAGCGGTTCCGCTGTTGTCCCAGGGTACCCGCATGACTTTGGTACTGAGGATCCAGCCATCGTGGTAGATCGCGTGGTCGCCGATCATCTCGAAGTACTGGGTCTTGTGGGTCGAGGACGCATCGGTGTTCTTCTCGTCGAATGTATAGGCCATGCTCACGCCATCCATGGGATTCTGCTTGATGCCGTCAATTACCTCGGGTAGCGGGATGCCTGTGGCCTCGAGGAGCGTCGGGGCGATGTCGATCACGTGATGGAACTGATTGCGAATGCCACCCTTGTCCTTGATCACCTTGGGCCAGGAGATGGCCATGCCCTGCTTGGTGCCGCCAAAGTGCGAACTCACCATCTTGGTCCAGGCGAACGGCGTGCCGAAGGCCCAGGTCCAGCCCACCGACATATGCGGGTAGGTCTTGTCCGATCCCCATACATCGTAGTATTTCATCTGGGCTTCCACCGGCAGATGGACGCCCTGCACCGAAGCGACTTCGTTCGGCGTACCGGTGGGCCCGCCTTCCGAGCTGGTGCCGTTGTCGCCGGTGATGTAGATGATCAGGGTGTTATCGAGCCGACCCAGGTCCTCGACTGTCTGGATCACGCGGCCGATCTCATGGTCCGTGTAGGCCACGTAGGCGGCGAACACATCCGCCTGTTTGATGAACAGCTTCTTCTCGGTGTCGTTGAGCTGGTCCCATCGCTTGATCAG
>CBDTXT010000171.1:0-6627 GCA_965364465.1 uncultured Chromatiaceae bacterium | reverse complement strand
GGCATCCCACCCTGCAAGATGCCCGCCGGGGTCGACCGGTTCGATCGCGAAAATGCGGGCCCCGACAAAAATCGTGTCCAGTTGACTGCGGTCAAATGCGCCCGATCCAATCTTGATCTTGCTCAAGTTTCTCGCCCCGCCGCATGTCTAGGCTTAAAGGCCCCTGAATGCGGACAGACCTGGTCTGGCAAGCGCAATGACGACTATCGATACCGCGCGACGTGCGTTCTTCAGAGGCAGGGCGGAGAGCAACAAACACAACGTGCCGTGGGCGGTCGACGCCTTCCTGGACCTGTGCAGCCGCTGTGGCGACTGCCTGCGGGTCTGCGAAGAGGCGGTACTCGTCGCGGGTGACGGCGGCTTCCCGACGGTCGATTTCACGCGCGGCGGCTGTACCTTCTGCGCGGCCTGTGCGGGCGCCTGCCGAGCCGGTGCGATCGATGCGGGGCTGAAGGCGCCCTGGCAACTCCGCGTGTCGATCGGTGAGCACTGTCTCAGTGCACGGGGGACGACCTGCCGTGCCTGCGGTGATGTCTGTGAGCCCCAGGCCATCCGCTTTCGACTGCAGACCAGGGGCCGCGCGATCCCCTCGGTGAATGCCGCGCTGTGCAGCGGCTGTGGCAGCTGCATCGCCACCTGCCCGACGCGGGTTATCCAGATCGAGGAGGCCGCATGAGCGAGTACCACGTCTGTGGCGTGCTGCTGATGTCCCGCCCCGAATCCGCACCGAAGGTCGAGCGGGCGCTCGCCAAGCTATCCGGCGTTGAACTCCATGCCAGCGAGGGCGGGCGCATGGTGGTCACGGTCGAGGGCAGCGAGTACCGCGACTGCGCCGACGTCATGAATGAACTCGCGACACTCGAGGGGGTGGCCTCATCCTCCCTCGTCTACCATCAGATCGAAAACGAATCCCTGCCGGAGGAGCCCCAATAAATGAAACAGTCACGCCGTGAATTCATCAAGATCAATGCCGTCGCGGCCACCGCGGCCGCTGCCGGTATCACGATCCCGGGTGTCCAGGCGATCGCCGCCGGCGACGACGACAACGTGCGCTGGGACAAGGTGCCTTGCCGCTTTTGCGGCACCGGCTGCTCGGTACTGGTCGGCACCCAGGACGGCAGCGTGGTCGCGACGCAGGGCGACCCGGATGCCCCGGTCAACCGCGGTCTGAACTGCATCAAGGGCTATTTCCTGTCCAAGATCATGTATGGCGCCGACCGGCTGACTCAGCCGCTTCTGCGCAAGAAGAACGGCAAGTTCGACAAGGACGGGGACTTCGAGCCGGTCTCCTGGGATGAGGCATTCGACGTGATGGCGGAAAAATGGAAGGCCGCGATCGCTCAGAGCATGCAGGAGAACCAGGGTAAGCCGCCCGAGGAAATCACCTCGCGCGTCGGCATGTTCGGCTCCGGCCAGTGGACCGTGTTCGAGGGCTACGCGGCATCCAAGCTGTACAAGGCCGGGTTCCGTTCCAACAACATCGATCCGAACGCACGCCACTGCATGGCATCGGCGGTAGGCGCCTTCATCCGTGCCTTCGGTGCCGATGAACCGATGGGCTGCTACGACGACCTCGAGCACGCGGATGCATTCGTGCTCTGGGGTTCCAACATGGCCGAGATGCACCCGGTACTTTGGTCGCGCCTGACCGACACCCGTCTGACCAAGGCGGGTTGCGAGGTCCACGTCCTCTCGACCTTCGAGCACCGCAGCTTCGAGCTGGCCGACCACGGGGTCATCTTCAAGCCGCAGACCGACCTGGCGATCCTGAACTACATCGCGAACTACATCGTGAACAACGACGCGGTGAACTGGGACTTCGTCAATGCACATGTGAACTTCACGAAGACACCGACCGACATCGGTTACGGTCTGCGTCCCGAGGATCCACGCGAGCAGGCCGCCAAGAACGCCGGCAAGGGCAAACTGGCGAAGATCGATTTCGAACAGTACAAGAAGGACCTCGAACCCTATACCGCCGAGTACGTCGCCGAGCTGTCCGGTGTGCCGGTAGAGAGCCTGGAGCGGCTCGCCAAGCTGTACGCCGACCCGAGCAAAAAGATCGTGTCCTACTGGACCATGGGATTCAACCAGCACGTGCGCGGGGTCTGGGTGAACGGCCTGATGTACAATGTGCACCTGCTGACTGGCAAGATCTCGGAACCGGGGAACGGCCCGTTTTCGTTGACCGGTCAGCCGTCGGCCTGCGGCACCGCGCGCGAGGTCGGCACCTTCGCGCATCGCCTGCCGGCCGATCTGGTGGTCAAGAAGAAGCCGCACCGCGACTTCACTGAGAAGGTCTGGCAACTGCCCGAGGGCACGCTGCCGGGCAAGGTCGGCTATCACGCGGTATTGCAGAGCCGCATGCTCAAGGACGGCAAGCTCAACTGCTATTGGGTGACCACCAACAACAACATGCAGGCCGGTCCGAACATCAATGACGAGATGTACCCGGGTTGGCGCAACCCGGCCAACTTCGTCGTCGTGTCCGAGGCCTACCCGACGGTGTCCGCGATGGCCGCCGACCTGATCCTGCCCGTCGCGATGTGGGCCGAGAAAGAGGGTGCGTTCGGCAATGCGGAGCGACGCACCCAGTTCTGGCGCCAGCAGACCAAGGCGCCGGGCGACTCGCGATCGGACCTCTGGCAGTTCGTCGAATTCTCCAAGCGCTTCAAGACCGAAGAGGTCTGGCCCGAGGAACTGTTGGCGAAGAAGCCCGAGTACCGGGGCAAGACCCTGTTCGACGTGCTGTTCGCGAACGGCATGGTCGACAAGTTCCCGAAGCAACAGGTGACCGACGATCGTGGCAATCAATATGCCAACGACGAAATGGAGGATTTCGGCTTTTACCTGCAAAAGGGCCTGTACGAGGAGTACCGCATTTTCGGTATCCAGGGGCCGAAGAAGGGGCACGACCTGGCCGAGTTCGACCATTACCACAAGGTGCGCGGCCTGCGTTGGCCGGTGGTCGATGGCAAGGAGACGCTGTGGCGTTACCGCGAGGGCTACGATCCGTTCGTGCCGGCAGGCTCCAAGGTCGCGTTCTATGGCAATGCTGACGGCCGTGCAAACATCATCTCGGCGCCCTATGAGCCTCCGGCCGAGGCCCCGGATGCCGAGTACGATATGTGGATGAGCACCGGCCGTATCCTGGAGCATTGGCACTCCGGCTCGATGACACGCCGCGTGCCCGAACTGTACCGTGCCGCGCCGGACGCGCTGGTCTACATGACCCCGGCCGATGCGAAGAAGCGCGGTCTCAAGCGTGGCGACGCGGCGAAGATCGTCAGTCGGCGCGGCGAGATCGTGTGTCGTGTCGAGACAAAGGGCCGTAACAAGATGCCGGAAGGCATGGTGTTCGTGCCCTTCTTCGACGCCGGTCGCCTGGTGAACAAGCTGGTCCTGGATGCCACCGATCCGCTATCGAAAGAGACCGACTTCAAAAAGACCGCAGTCAAGGTCCTGCCGGCCTGAGCATGGTGGTACCTCCATCCGGTGCGGCCCTGCCATTGGCGCGCGGCCGCACCGCGCCGGGGTGATCTGCGATGAACCAGAAAGTACAAGACGCAAAAGGTGTCGACCCGGGCAGACGGCGTTTCCTCAGGGAATCGCTGCGCACAGCCGTGGGCGTCGGCCTGGTTGCGATGATGCTCGGTGTCTACCAGCGCCAGGCGAGGGCACTGCCCGCCACCGCGATCCGCCCCCCGGGTGCCGGCGACGAGCGTGCGTTCCAGTCCGCCTGTGTACGCTGTGGGCTGTGCGTACGCGACTGCCCCTACAAGACGCTGAAACTCGCCGAACTGGGTGACGCGGTGTCGTTGGGCACCCCCTACTTCGAGGCCCGGAACATCCCTTGCGAGATGTGCGACGAGATACCCTGTGTCAAGGCCTGCCCGACCGGCGCCCTCGATCCGGCACTGACCGAGATCAACGAGGCGCGGATGGGACTCGCGGTGTTAGTGGACCAGGAGGCCTGTATTGCATTCCAGGGCCTGCGCTGCGAGGTCTGCTTCAATGTCTGCCCGGTGCGCGGCAAGGCCATCACACTCGACTATCAGCACAACGACCGCAGTGGCAAGCACGCGCTGTTCATCCCGGTGGTGCACTCGCAGGGCTGTACCGGCTGCGGCAAGTGTGAAAAGGCCTGCATCCTCGAGGAGGCGGCGATCAAGGTCTTTCCGCTCGCGCTGGCCAAGGGGCTGCTCGGCAGTCACTATCGGCTTGGCTGGGAACAGAAGACGAAGGCCGGTAAGGCGCTGGTCACGCCCGATCTGCCACACGAGTACAACCTGCCCGAGGGGATGAGTTACGATCATGCCGGCCGCGGCTTGATCTTCGATCAACGACCACCGGCATCGGGCAATGGCCTCGAGCCAACGCCGTCGCCGTTCTCGAGCAATCCGCTCGACACACTGAACGGCAAGCGAGGCCTGTGATGGAACCCGGCGGACGCCCCGGGGCGGAGGCGGTCAGGCTCAAGGGTTGGTTCGGCGCCCACCGCTATCTGGTGCTGAGGCGCATCAGCCAGCTGGCGATCCTCGGCCTGTTCCTGGCGGGTCCGCTGCTCGGCCTCTGGGTCGTCAAGGGCAACATCGCCTCAAGCCTGACGCTCGACCTACTCCCGCTCAGCGACCCACTGGTCTTGCTGCAGTCCTTCCTCAGCGGCCATATGCCCGAGGCCGCGGCGCTGATCGGCGGCGCCATCGTGCTGCTGTTCTATCTACTGGTGGGCGGGCGCGTGTATTGCAGTTGGGTCTGCCCGCTCAATATCGTCACCGATGCGGCCGACTGGTTACGGCGCAGGCTAGGCATCAAGGGCGGGGCCAACTTCTCAAACAAGACGCGCTACTGGCTGCTGGGCGCGATACTTGTCGTGGCGGCCGTCAGCGGCAGTATCGCCTGGGAACTCGTGAACCCGGTGTCGATGGTCTATCGCGGCCTGGTGTTCGGCATGGGATTGGCCTGGGGCATCGTCGCCGCGGTCTTTCTGCTGGACCTGCTGGTCGGACGGCGCGCCTGGTGTGGCCATCTGTGCCCGGTGGGCGCCTTTTACGGCCTGGTCGGCGAAGGTGCGTTGTTGCGCGTCGCGGCCGTCAAGCGCGAGCAGTGCGACGATTGCATGGACTGTTTCACGATCTGTCCGGAGCACCAGGTGATCAGGCCCGCGCTGAAAGGCGCCGACAAGGGCGTCGGGCCAGTGATCCTGTCGGGTCACTGCACTAACTGCGGCCGCTGCATCGATGTCTGTGCGCGCGACGTGTTCGCGTTCACGACGCGTTTTTCCAACCATTCCAGCCAAGTCGTATCCGGCCTAAACCACAAGAGTGAGGTGTCGTCATGAAATGGTCAGTGATCTTGGGTTCTTTCTTGCTCGTGTGCGCTGTCGGGCTCACCGGCCAGGCGTTCGCCGACATTACGTCGCTGCGCGGTGTGCCGGAGATCCCGGTAACCGGCGAGGCCCCCGAGCTGCAGAAGTTCATCAACGACAAGGAAAACATCGAACGCACCTTCAAGCAGCAGCCGCCGCTGGTGCCACATGACAACGAAAAGTACGCGCTGACCCTGAAGGAGAACAAGTGCCTGGATTGTCATATGAAACAGCCGGGCAAGGAGGAGGCCAAGTCGGTCGAGATGAGCGAATCACACTTCGTCGACCGCGAGGGCAACAAGCTCGGCAAGCCGAGCGCAAGCCGCTATTTCTGCAACCAGTGCCATGTGCCCCAGATCGATGCGGAGCCGCTGGTCGGCACCACCTTCAAATCGGCTGCTACCGACTAGTCGACGCGAGCCCGACCGAGCAGTCGATACCAGCGAGCCCGGCCAGTCCCGGCCGGGGCCTCCGGTTCATCGCCGACGCCGCGACCGCTTCCGCACCTGGTAGGCGGCCACCGCACGCATGATTGTCGAGAAGGGTGCGTGCTCCAACCCGCCGAAGCGCTGTTCGGCTTCGGCCAGCAGGCCGTCCACGTCACTCGAGGCCGCATCTCGCGGCCCCGGCGTGCCGAGCGCCGTCGTCAGGCCCCTGATGCCGCCGACCTGCAGCCGTATCGCCTTGCCATGCGGCAACAGATTTCGCTCATGCTCGGTGCGCAACGCGAATCGCGCCTGCTCGCGCAGCAGGCCGAGCCAACGCAGGCAGCGCTGCTGGCTGGATGCCGTTCTGCAGTGCACGCCTTCGCGCTCGGCGATGCAGAAACGTTCTGCGCAGCGGCAGCCGCATTCGTTGGTCAGCACGCTCTTCTCAAATGCGCAGTAGACCTCGTTGACCTCGCGGTAGGTGCGGCGGAACGCGTCCTGGTCCATTGCCGGCTAGTCCGCATGCCGTGCCGGGTCAACACCGCACCCGAAGCCCGCGCCAACCAGCGGGCGCCGCGTAGGCACGATGCCAATACAACCCTGCGCTGTGGACCGCTGTTGCGCCGAAGACCCGTTCACCGGCGGTCCTGTTTGAAGCGATGGATCAGTCGCCGGTCGCGCTTGTTCGGCTTGGACGCGGGTTGCAGCGGCTCCGCATCGCGTGCCGCACGCCGCGCTGCGGCCGCCTGCTCGCGACGCAAGCGGCTCGCTTCACCCTCGCTGTAGAATGCGCGCGCCTCCGCGGCCGGCCGGCGCTGCGTCGGCAGCACG